>CAIMEK010000901.1 GCA_903839965.1 uncultured Acetobacteraceae bacterium
AGGCGCTGGTCGAGCAGCTCACCGAAATCGGCGCCCGCTTCGTCGCCCACCACGCGCAGCATAGCGCCGCCCCGGCGTGACCAACCCGTTCGCCGCCCTCGGCGTCGCGCCGATCGTCAACGCCTGCGGCCCGATGACCCGGCTGTCCGGCGGGCTGATGCGCCCCGAGGTGGCCGCGGCCATGGCGGCGGCGGCGCAGGCCTGCGTCGACGTCGCCGTGCTGCAGGACGCGGCGGGCGCGAAACTGGCGGCGCTGTCCGGCGCGGAGGCGGGCATGGTCACCTGCGGCGCCGCCGCCGGCCTGATGCTCGGCGCGGCGGCCTGCATCGCCGGGCTCGACCCCGCGGCGATGAACGCCCTGCCCTTCGCCAAGGGCCTGCCGAACGAAATCCTGATGGCCAAGAGCCAGCGCAATTTCTACGACCACGCCGTCCGCCAGGTCGGCGCCCGCATCGTCGATGTCGGCCTGCCCGACCGTTACAGCGGCGCCGGTTCGCGCGATGCCGAGCTGTGGGAGTTCGCCGCCGCCATCAACGAGCGTACCGCCGCCATCCTCTATGTCGCCCAGCCCGAGGCCGAGCCCGATCTCGCCGAGCTGGCCGCCCTGGCGGCCGAACGCGGCGTGCCCGTGCTGGTGGACGCCGCCGCCGCGCTGCCGCCGGTGGCCAACCTGCGCGCCTTCATCGCCGCCGGCGCCGCCCTGGTGGCCTTCAGCGGCGGCAAGCTGGTCGGCGGCCCGCAGGCCTCCGGCATCCTCATCGGCCGGCGCCGCCTGATCCAGTCGGCCCTGCTGCAGCAGCTCGACCACGACGTGGGTTTCGCCCAATGGACCCCGCCGCCCCTCCTGCGCGACGCCGCCCTGGCGGGCCTGCCCCACCACGGCGTCGGCCGCCCGGCAAAAGTGGGAAAAGAACAGATCGTCGGCCTGATGACGGCGCTCGAACTCTTCCTCGCCGAAAACCCGGCGGAGCGCTGGCGCCGCTGGCACGCCCGCTGCCTGCGCATGGCCGAGGGCCTGGCCGGCCTGCCCGGGGCCTCGATCACCCTGCGCGGCCGGGTGGAGCAGGAAGCGCCCCCAGTGGTGGTGCTCGACTTCCCCGCCCGCACGCCCGCCGAGGTCGGCGCGCTCATCAAGCGGTTGCAGGACGGCAGCCCCTCGGTGCGGGTGAATGCCTCCGAGCGCCGCCAGTCCCGCATCCTCCTCGGCCCGGCCTGCCTGCGCGCGGGCGAGGAAGCCACCGTCGTCGCGCGACTGCGGGCGGAAGTCGAAGGGTAAGGCGAGGGGCGCTGCCCCTCGACCCCGCAAAGGGCCGGGAGGCCCTTTGAACCCGTTCGTTTGCCTCAGTCAACATGCCGTAGGGTGGGGTGCCCCTGCACCCCACCAACGCAAGCCTGTCCCGGAACAAGCTTCTCCGATCCGCCACGATCCCGATGCGCCCATGCGAAAACCAGCAGCCCTGACGGGGTTCGCCGCGTGCCAGGCATCGCGCGGCAACGCGCCTTTGCTCAAGTTCGTTTGCCTCAGGCAACATGCCGTAGGGTGGGGTGCCCTTGCACCCCACCAACGCAAGCCTGTCCCGGAACAAGCTTCTCCGATCCGCCACGATCCCGATGCGCCCATGCGAAAACCA
>CAIMEK010000902.1 GCA_903839965.1 uncultured Acetobacteraceae bacterium
CGGCGAGCCGCCCGGCATCGATGTCGTTCAGCACCACCGCGGCGCCGGCCTCGGCAAATCCCTCGGCCATCGCGCGCCCCAGCCCGCGGGCGGAGCCGGTGACCAGGGCGGTACGGCCGGTCAAATCGAACAGCTTCATTGGCTTCCTCACTTTGTCCCCATGCCGCCGCCTGGCTCGCGTGCGGTCGGGATGACCGTGAGGTTGGTAATCCCGATGATGCTGGTTCCGCAACATGCAGTCACGCGCGGGACGCTCCCCGCGCGTGGCTGTCGGCGTAGCGTTATCGATCAGTGGATGGCAAGCAGGCGCGCGATCAGTTCCTTGCCTTTGTCGCTGCTGACCAGGTCGATCTGGTCGTAGCGGATCGCGCTCTTGAACGAGGCGATGTCCGGCTGCACCACGATGAGCTTGGTCTTCAGCTTCTCGCGGGCCTCCTGGTCGCGCGCCACGGTGAGCTGAAGGTCGAACTTCTCGGCCTCGGCCGCCGCGGCAAGCAGGGCCGCCTGGTACTCGGGCGGCAGCTTCTTGAACGCCGCATCGGACATCGAGATCGTCGTCGGCCCTTCCAGGTGGTTCGACATGTTCATGTACTTGGTCACTTCCTGCAGCGATGCCGTCAGCACGGCCTCGGGCGTATTCTCCACCCCCTTGGCCACGCCGGTCTGCAGGGCGGCATACACCTCGCCCCAGGCCAGCGGCGTCGGCACCGCGCCGAACTGCTTGAAGGCGGCGACGTAGATCGGCGATTCCGGAACCCGCATCTTGACGCCCTTGAGGTCCGCGGCCGTCTTGATCTCCTTGTCGACGGTGAACATCTGGCGGAATGCCATCGGCATGATGGTCAGCACGCGGATGCCGGTCTTATCCAGGATCATCTTCTGGATGTCCTTGGCGACATCGCTGTCCAGCACCCGGCTGAGGTGGTCGTAGTCGGTGTACAGGTACGGCAGCACCAGCACGGCGGATTCCGGCACGAAGGACGGATATTGCTCGATGGCGACGATGCCCATGTCCAGCATGCCGGATTTCAGGCCGGCCGCGTTGTCCTTTTCGGCGCCCAGCGCACCGGCCGGGAACACCTTGATGGTGACGTTGCCTCCGGTGCGTTCCTTGACCAGGTCGGAAAACTTCAGCGCCACCTGGTTGAGCGTATGGTCGGGCGCCATCTGGTGGCTGAGGTTGAAGGTGAATTTCTGGTCGGCCGCGCTGGCGCCGCCGCAGAACAGGCCGAGGACTGCGAGCGAGGCGAGGGCGGTTGTCAGCTTCTTCATGGAGTTTCCCTTCTTGGAGGATATGGTTGCGGGGTCGGTATCGATCAGACGAAGTGGAACATCCGTGGCAGCACCAGGCTGAACCACGGCACGAAGGCCACCAGCAGCAGCCCGAGGAACAGCAGGATCGCGTAAGGAATCATGGCACGCGACGCCGCCTCCACTTTGGTACCGGTAATGGAACAACTGATGTACATGCCGACACCGATGATCGGCGCGAAGCAGCCGAGGCCCATCGAGATCAGCAGGACGATGCCGTACTGAACCGGCGAAACGCCGAATTTCGGCGCCAGCGGCATCAGGATCGGCGCGAACACCAGCAGTGCCGGCAGGCCTTCGAGCAGCGCGCCCATCACGATCAGGATCAACAGGCTGGCCAGCATGAACACCCAGCCCGTGCGGCCCGCCCACTCGATCATCAGTTCGGCGATGCGCGTGGGAATGCCGGCCGCGGTCAGTGTGTAGGCGAAGGAACTGGCGGTGGCGGTGATGAACAGGATCATGCCGCCCTTGACACCGGTATCGGAAACCGTGCTCCAGAATTTCTTCCAGGTGAGTTCCCGGTAGAGCAGCGCCGACAGCACCAGGCCGTAGATCACCGCCACCGATGAGATCTCGGTCGGCGTGGCCAGGCCCATGGCAATGCCGAACACCAGCAGCAGCGGCACCAGCAACGCCGGCATGGCCAGCACGGAGGTTCGGCCCAGTACCGAAAGCGGCGTTTTGATGCCCGGATATTTGCCGGCCATGCGGGCGCGCACGTAGATCGCGGCCATCAGGCACAGCGCCAGCACCACCGCCGGCAGCAGCCCGGCGAGGAACATCGCGCCCATGGAGATCGTGGTGATGGAGCCCAGCACCAGCATCGGCAGGCTGGGCGGGATGGTTTCGCCCATTACCGCGCCGGCCGACAGGATGGCGGCGAATTCGGCCTCGTCGTAGTGGTTGTCGCGGATCATCTGCTTCAGCGCGGACCCTACGGCGGCGACGTCGGCGGCCTTCGAGCCCGAGATGCCCGAGAAGATGTACATGCTGACGACGATCACCTGATAGAGGCCGCCGCGCACACGGCCGACCGCGGCGACGACGAAGTCGGAGAGCCGCCTGCTCAGCCCGCCTTCGGTCATCATGTAGCCGGCCATCATGAAGAAGGGGATCGCCAGCAGCACGAAGTTCGAAACCCCGGCCTGCATCGTCGCCGGAACGGCGATCATCTTCGCGTTGCCGGAGAAGTGGATGAACATGGTGGCGACAGCGGCGAGCACGAAGCCCACCGGCAGGCCCATCGCCATGAGCAGCACGAATATGACAACGGTAAGCCAGGTGAGGAACGAGGAGTCCTCGAATGGCCCCCAGATGGCGTTGAGGGCGATCAATCCGCCCACCAGCACGGCGAAGGCCACGCCCGACTCGAGCACGGCCGCGCGCCGTCCGACCAGCAGGCGGTTAGCCGCGAAGAAGGCCATCAGGACGAGGCCCACGGTGAGCGGCAGCACGAACCACCGCATCGAGATTTCCATCACCGTGGACAGCTCGTCGCCGCGCGATTGCACGACCTCGATCGACACCCAGGCGATGGTGGCCGACCCCACCAGCACGATCCATTCGACCAAGGCGAATACGGTGGGGCGCCACCGCAGGGACAGGCGGTCGACCACCGCATGGACCGCGATGTGCTCGTCGCGGTTATAGGCGAGCGCGCCGCCGACGAAGGCGATCAACGTCAGCACCAGATGGCCGAACTCGTTGGCCCACAGGATGCTGTAGTCGAAAAAGGTTCGCGTGACGATGTTGGCGAGCAGGATGACCAGTTCGACCAGCACGGCGGCACCGATGAACGCCTCCAGCCCCTTGTCCACCCACCTGACGAGCCTGTGCTGGCCGCTTCCGATCATCCTGGCGTCTCCCTGGGGCGCGATTGTAGGCGCCCCGGCATCAGTAGCCTGACATTCTTGGCAGCAACGTCGTGATTTCCGGGACGAATGCGATCAACAGAAGACACAGAAAGATAATCCCAAGGTATTTCAGGACCGGCCACACGGTTTCCTCCAGCGTTACCCCGCCGATCAGGCAGGATCCATAGAGGCCAACGCCGAGCGGCGGCGCGAACACCCCGATACCCATGCCGATCACCAGGATAATTCCGTAGCTCAGGGGATCGACTCCCAGCTGCCGGGCGACCGGCATCAGCAGCGGACCAAAGATGATCAACGCAGCGGCGCCTTCGAGCACCGATCCCATGACGATCAGGATCAGCATTGACAGCAGCAGGAATACCCAGCTTCCGTGGGCCGTGGACAACGCAATCAGCACTTCGGCGATGAAGTGCGGTACCTGCTGCAGAGTGAGCACATAGGCCAGCGCCTGGGACGCGGCGACGATGAACAGCACCATGCCGGACTTGACCGCGCCGTTGCGAATGGCGCCGGCCGCGCTTTGCCACGTCATCTCGCGGAACAGCAGGCCGCCGACCAGCAGCGCATAGACGACGGCAAATGCCGAAATCTCCGTGGCGGTCGCAAACCCCGACCGGAAGCCTCCGAATATGAGGGCGATGAGGCCGAAAGCGGCAGCCCCGCCGCTGGCCATGCCCGACACGCTGGCCAACTCCGGCCCGACGATAACTGGCGAAGCGGACTCCTTGCCCAGCACAATCACCGTCGCAATCAACGCCAGTGCCATGATCGCGGAGGGTAGCAACCCGGCCATGAACAGGCCGCCGATCGACAGGTTGGTGACGAAGCCAAGAATGATCAGGTTCACGCAAGGCGGAATCGTCTCGGCCATCACTGCAGAAGCGGCCAGCAGCGCCACCGCGTCGCCGGGCTTGTGCCCGGAGCGGCGCGCTGCCGGGACCAACACGGATCCGACCGCGGCCACGTCGGCCATCTTCGAGCCGGAAATCCCGGAGAACACCACCATGCTGAGGACCATGGCGACGTTCAGCCCGCCACGCACCCGCCCGACGCCACGTTGCAACAGGCTCATGATGCGAACGGACATGCCATTCGCTTCCATCAGGTAGCCCACCAGGATAAAGAAGGGCACGGCCAACAATACGAAGTTGTCGATGCCGCGGGCGGTCTGCTGGGCGAAGAATTCGCCCGGCAGCACGTCGCCGCCCCAGACGAACACGAGCGTCGTCAACGCCAGCACGAAGGCGATAGGAACCCCTGCCACCAGGCTGACCACGAAAGTCACACCCATCGCGGTCGGCATACCCGGCAGCGAGTCTGGCGCGAACGTCGACCAGCAGAGCCACAGCAGCGCGACGGCCGCAAGCAGGCCAACCCCCGCCAGCAGATCCGCAACGCGATGCCGCAGCAGGCCATCCAGCGCGAATGCGGTCATCGCCGCTGCCGCGAGGCACATCGGCGCGAAGAACGCCTCCTGCGGGACGCCCGCGCCCACTGTCTGCCCAGCCGTGTTGATCAGCAGTTGCAGGCTGAACCAGCAAAGCGCAGCGGACACCAGGAGAATCACCAGCCCATCAATCGCGTTCACCTGCGCCCGCCGGTGCGGCTTCAGGCGATCGATGAAGAAGTTTACCCCCGCATTTTCGCCGTGCGCCAGCGCCGCGGCCGCACCAAAAAAAATGACGGCCAGCAACAACAGACGGGCGACGTCGTCGCTCCACACCAGGGGAGCGGCGAACAAAAAGCGGACCATGACGGAGCCAACAACCACCAGCAGATCCGCCATCAGCAGCGTTGCTGCCAGGATTTCGACCCCCAGCAGCAGCGCACGAACCGAGCATGCCCAGATGGCTGGCCCGGGAACGGGCCGAGGCCCGTGCGAGAGGGCTTCGGCCATATGTTCAGGCCTTCTGGGTCTGGCGGATCGCCTCGAGCATGGGCTTCGCGTTCGGCGTCGCTTGCACGAAACGGTCCCACATGGGACTCACGCGGGCGCTGAACGCGGCGCGGTCGCAGTCCTCCACCGTTACGCCTTTCGCCTTCAACTCCTCGATCGCATCGGCTTCGACCTTTGCGGCCCGCTTGAACTGGTCGGACGTCGCCTCGCGTACGGCCTGCAGGATTCCGTCCCGCTGGGCGGCAGGAATGCGCTGCATCGAACGGTCGCTGAGGAAGGCACCGAACGGGGTGTGGATGTGCCGCGTCAGGGTGAAGAACTTCGCCGTTTCATAGAATTTAGCTGAGACGATCGTCGGCGCGTCGTGCTCCATGCCGTCGATGACGCCGGCCTGCAGGGCGGTGTAGATCTCGCCGAACGCCATCGGGGTCGCCGCGGCACCCATGAGCCGCACGGTTTCGGTCACCACCGGGCTTGGCAGGCAGCGGATCTTGCGCCCGGCAAGACCGGCGGGGTCGGAGAACTTGAACTTGGTGATGAAGTTGCGGGACCCGAGGTTGCGGCCCCAGGACGGAAAACGTGCCCCCGCCTTTTGCACGAGCAATGCCTGCAAAGCGTCGGCAGCCGGCGTCGCTGCGGCCCGCAACATGTGGTCGTAGTCCTGGAAGACATACCCGAGATCGAACACGCCGAATTCCGGCACGATGTTGGTCCAGATCGACGTGCCCACCAGCATGATGTCCACGACGCCAGCCTTCAGCTGACCCACCACGTCCGCTTCCTGCCCCAACTGGTTGTCGGGGAAAAACTGCGTGGCGACCTGGCCGTCCGTCGCCGCCTTCAGCCGCGGCAGAAACAGATCGTACCAGATACGGCCGGTGGAATACTGGGGATCGTTGGGAAACGATGTCGAAACCTTCAGCGTTGTCGCTGCCTGGGCGCGGCCGATCAGCGCTGGAGCAGCAAGCAACATAGCGCCGCTACTCAGGAGGGTACGGCGGTGGAGTTGTATCACTTGGGCTCTCCTCGGGTTGCTGGCTTCATTGTTGGTGGTCACAGTGGATCTGGTGGACCTCAGAGCACCGCAAGCATTCCGCCGTCCACATAGATAATTTGCCCGTTCACGTAGTCCGACGCTGGCGAAGCCAAAAACACGGCGGTGCCCACCAGCTCGTCCGGCCTGCCCCAGCGGCGGGCGGGCGTGCGCCCGATTACCCAGGCGTTGAACGCCGCATCGGCCAGCAGCGCCTCGTTCATATCCGTCAGCATGTAGCCGGGGCCGATGGCGTTCGCCTGGATGCCGTGCGCCGCCCACTCCGCGGTCATGGCGCGGGTGAGCATCTTGATGCCGCCCTTCGCCACTGTGTAGGGCGCCACCGTTGCGCGTGCGGCGTCGCTGGTCAGCGAGCCGATGTTGATGATCTTGCCGCGCCCGCGCGGGATCATCCGCTTCGCCGCCTCGCGCCCGACGACGAAAGCGCTGGTCAGGTTGGTCTCGATCACCCGCCGCCAGTCCGCCGTGTCCAGTTCCACCATGGGGCGGCGGAACTGGATACCGGCGTTGTTCAGCAGGATGTCGACCGCAATGCCCTCGCGGTCGAGCCGCTCGAACGCGGCGACGACGGCCGCCTCATCGGTGACGTCGAACAGCGCCTCATGCACGGTGGTGCCGGCCGCGCGCATTTCCGCCGCGGCGGCGGTGAGGCGGCCGGCGTGCACGTCGTTCAACACGATTGCAGCACCCGCCTCGGCAAATCCCTCGGCCATGGCGCGGCCCAGACCGCGCGATGCCCCGGTGGCCATGGCCGTGCGGCCGGTCAGATCGAACAGTTTGCTTGCCATCGCCTTAACCCTCCGAGCAGCGCACGGTCAGGTCCGATCGCTCGAACACCGCCGGCAACAGCTCCGTGCCCAGGCCCGGGCCCTCCATCGGCAACACGTAACCATTCTCGATGGTGGGAACCACGGTGACCAACTCCTTGTACCAGCCTGTGTAGAATGCGCGCACCGACTCCTGGATCAGCGTGTTGGGCTGGCTGAACGAGGCGTGCACCGCGGCGACGAAGCCGACCGGGCCGGTGCAGTCGTGCGGCGCGAAGGGGCGATGGTAGGTCTCCGCCATGGCGGCGATCTTGCGGCCCTCGGTCAATCCGCCGGTCCAGCACAGGTCGGCCATCACCACGTCCATGGCGTCGCGGTCCAGCATGTCCTTGAACGGGAAGCGCGAGCCCAGCGTTTCGCTGGCGGTGACCCATACACTGGTCGAGCGGGCATATTCCGCCAGCGCCTGCGGCGAGTTCATGCGGATCGGATCCTCGAACCACATCGGATCGTACGGCTCGAGCGCCTTGGCCAGTTGTTTCGCCATCGGCAGATTCCACAGGCAGTGGAACTCCACCATGATCTGCATCGCATCGCCGACGGCGCGGCGGATCTTCTCGAACGGCTCCAGCGCGGCCTGCAACTGGACCGGCGTGATGGACATGCCGTCGTTTGCCATCGCCGCCGGGTCGAACGGCCAGATCTTCATGGCGGAAATGCCAGCCGCCAGCAGGCTTTCCGCCACCGCATCCGCCCGGGTCATGAACCCGTTCAGGTCCTCGTAAGGGCCCGCCGCTTCGCTGAAGTTCCAGGTGGAAACCGGCTCGATGTTGGTGGAGCGCACGTAGCCATAGCCGGCACAGGTGTTGTAGATGCGCTGTTTGGGCCGACACAGTCCACCCAGCATCTGGTGCACGGGCTGCCCGCACACCTTGCCGAACAAATCCCATAGCGCGATGTCGACCGCCGAGGCCGCGCGGTATTCCGCACCGGTGCTCGACTGCGCCATCGGCAGGTTCAGCATGTCGCGGTGGATCGCTTCGATGTGCAGCGGGTTGCGGCCGAGCAGGCGGCCGGCCAGCGTGTCGTGGATGTGGGCTTCGACCGCGCCGGCGCCGTAGAAGGTTTCGCCCAAGCCGATCCACCCGGCGTCGGTGTGCACGCGGACCCAGATGACGTTGGCGAACTCGGCGGTCCGCAGTGTTTCGATTTTGGTGATCTTCACCGACGTCCTCCCTCGGGCCCCACGGGGCGCTGGCGCGCCAGACGATCGCAGGGCAGCGGCACCGGTAGCAGGTGCTGTGAAATATCACAATGTTTTTTGTTTCCGCCCCGGGACATTTTGGGGTAGCGTGTTCCCGCTCGCGGCCCGATGCCGGCGGGCGGGTCATGCCGCCGGCACGCGCCGGTGCCCAGGAGCACCAGGAACGCGATGACAACACGGCAAAAGACAGGGCCCCGCCTGATCGCGGTTTCAGGCCGCCCGGTGGCGGCGGACAAGCCGCCCCGGAGCAACCGCACGAACCTCTCCGAGCTCGCCTACCAGCGGCTGGAAGAGATGATCGTCACCTGCACGCTGCGGCCGGGCCGGTTCCTCTCCATCCAGGATTTGCAGGAGCGCATGGGCGTCGGCCGCACCCCCATCCACCAGGCCGTCAGCCACCTCGCCGCGGACACCATCATCATCATCCGGCCCCGCCACGGCCTGCAGATTGCTCCCGTCGACCTTGCCCGCGACCGCACCCTGCTGCAGCTCAGGCGCGACATGGAACGGTTCGTGGTGCGCTTCGCCACCGAGCGGTCCAATGCGTCGTACCGCAACCAGATGCTGCATCTCAGCCGCACGCTGCGCGACAAGGGCGCGAGCATGACGATCGACGAGTTCAACCGGCTGGACCGGCGCATCGACCATCTGCTGATCGCCGCGGCGGGCGAGCCGTTCCTGGAGCACACGTTGCGGCCGCTGCACACCATCTTCCGCCGCATCGGCTGGATCTACCACAGCTGGGTCAGCCCCGACGAAGGCCTCGGCCGCACGCTGGATTGCCACCTGGCCATTCTCGATGCCGTCGTGGCCAACCGGGTCAAGGACGCTGTCGCCGCGTCCGACCGGCTGATGGCCTTCAGCAACAGCATGTTCGACGTGCTCGGCCGCGGCATCGATCCGGTGCTGTTCGACTGCAACCTGGAAGCGTCGGCCGCCGACTGAGCGGCCAAAGGAACCCACCGATGCAAGTTGCCGTCATCCACGCCCCGTTCGACCTGCGCATCGAGGAGCGGGACATCCCCGCGGTGGGCCCGCGCGACGTTGCCATCCGCATCCGTGCCGGCGGCATCTGCGGTTCCGACCTGCACTACTACCTGCATGGCGGCTTCGGCACCGTGCGCCTGCGGGAGCCGTTCATTCCGGGCCACGAGGTTGCCGGCGAGGTGATGGAGGTGGGCGCCGAGGTGATGCGCCTCACCGCCGGCGACCGCGTGGCGGTGAACCCCAGCCGCCCCTGCGGCCGGTGCGGTTTCTGCCTGAGCGGCCTGCCGACCCATTGCCTGGACATGCACTACTACGGCAGCGCGATGCGCATGCCGCATGCGCAGGGGCTGTTCCGCGAAGTGCTGGTGTGCGACGAGGCCCAGGCGTACCCGCTGCCCGCCGGATTGACCCTGCAGACCGCGGCCTTCGCCGAGCCGCTCTCGGTCTGCCTGCACGCGGCGCACCAGGCCGGGTCGTTGCTGGGCAAGCGCGTGCTGATCACCGGCACCGGGCCGATCGGCGCCCTGGCCATCCTGGTGGCGCGTCAGGCCGGCGCCCGCGAGATCGTCGCCACCGACATCATCGACGCCCCGCTGGCGCTGGCGCGGCGCATCGGCGCCGACGCGGCGCTCAACACGGCCAGCGATTCGCGGGCGCTCGACCGCTTCAAGGCGGACAAGGGTTATTTCGACGCCGTGTTCGAAGCCTCCGGCAACGGCGCGGCACTGGCCGGCGCGCTGGAGGCCACGCGGCCCGGCGGCGTGATCGCCCAGATGGGGCTTGGCGGGGCCGAGATGACCGTGCCGATGAACCTGGTGGTGACCAAGGAGATCCGCCTGCAGGGCACGTTCCGCTTCGACCAGGAATTCGCCTGGTCGCTCGACTACCTGGCCGCCGGCAGCATCGACGTCGCCCCGCTGCTCACCGAGGTCGTGCCATTGGCCGAGGCGGTGCGCGCCTTCGACCTGGCGGCGGACCGCACCCGCTCGATGAAGGTGCAGCTCGCCTTCTGAGGCCGGCCGCGCTGCCTATGCCGTCGCGTCCGCCAGCGCCGGGTAGTCGTTATAGCCGAGCGGACCCGAGGTGTAGAATGTGTCCGGATCGGGCTTGTTGAACGGTGCGTCCTCGGCGAGCCGGCGGGGCAGGTCGGGGTTGGCGATATACAGCGTGCCCCACGACACCGCGTCCGCCTCGCCGTCCGCCAGCACCTTCTCGGCGCCGGCCTTGGTGAAGCGCTCGTTGGCGATCACCCCGCCGCCGAAGATGGCCTTCATGCGCGGCAACTGCCGGGGTATCTCCAGCCGCTCGCGGATGAACAGGAAGGCGATGTGGCGGCGGCCGAGTTCGCCGGCCACGTAGGCAAAGGTGGTGGCGGGGTCGCTGTCGCCCATGCTGTTGCTCTCGCCGCGCGGCGCCAGGTGCATGCCGACGCGACCCGGGCCCCACACGGCGATGCAGGCGTCGGTGGCTTCCAGCATCAGCCGTGCGCGGTTCTCGATCGGGCCGCCGTAGTCGTCGACGCGATGGTTGCTGCCGTCCTGCAGGAACTGGTCGAGCAGGTAGCCGTTCGCCGAGTGGATCTCGACCGCGTCGAAGCCGGCGGCGCGCGCGTTGCGCACCGCTTGCGCGAAGCC
>CAIMEK010000903.1 GCA_903839965.1 uncultured Acetobacteraceae bacterium
GAACGCATTGTCCAGCGACAGCATCGGCACGCGATGGGTGATTTTGGCAAAGCCGGTCGCCGCCCGCGCGCCGACCGCCCGGGCCGGCGAATCGGTCCGCACCAGAGCCGGAAACCGCGCCTCGATCGCCGCGTTGCGCTGCCGCAGCGCGTCATATTCGGCGTCGGTGATCTCGGGGGCGTCAAGTTGATGATAGGCACGATCGTGCCGGGCAATCTCGGCGGCCAGAAAGGCCAACTCAGCTTCGGCCGCCGCCTCGCTCAACGCCTCAACCGGTATCATTGCGGCGCCATCAGACTGGCGGCGGCGGCGCGGGCCTGCTCGGTGACGGTCTCGCCCGCCAGCATCCGGGCGATCTCCTCCTGCCGCTCCCCATCGCGTAACATCTCGACCCTGGTCTCCGCGTGGCCTTTGCCGGTCTGCTTGCTCACCCGCAAATGCGCCGTGCCCCGCGCCGCCACTTGCGGCGAATGCGTCACCAGCAGCACCTGCACCTGCTCGGCCACCCGCGCCAGCCGCTCGCCGACGGCCGCGGCCGTCGCGCCGCCAATACCGCTATCCACCTCGTCGAACACCAGCGTCGGCACCGGCGAGGTCCCGGCCAGCACCACCTTCAGCGCCAGCATCAGCCGCGACAACTCGCCCCCCGAGGCTACCCGCGCCAGCGGTCCCGGCTCCTGGCCGGGGTTGGTGGCGATCAGGAAACGCACCGTGTCCATCCCTGCCGGACCCCAATCGGGCTCCGCCGCCGCCGCGACGTCGGCCACGAAGCGCGCCCGGTTCAGCCGCAGCGGCGGCAATTCCTTCGCGATCGCGCGGTCGAGCTTCGCCGCCGCGGCGCGCCGCGCTTCCGACAGTTCCGTCCCTGCCGCCACGTAGGCGGAACGGGCAACCGTCGCGGCGGCCTGCAGGCCTTCGATCTGCGCCGTCCCACTCTCCAGCGCCGCCAACTTGGCGGCCAGCGCGTCGAACAGCCCGGGCAACTCGGCCACCTGCACCTGGTGCTTGCGGGCGACGGCGCGCAGCGCGAACAGCCGCTCCTCGGCCCGCTCCAGCAGCCGCGGGTCCGCTTCGGCTGCCTCGACCAGGCCGGTGAGCAGCGTTTCGGCCTCCGCCAGCGCCTCCTCGGCCCGCTCCACCGCGGCCAGCGCCGCCGCGACCGGGCCGGCGGGCGCCGTTCCCGCCGGCGACAACCGTTGCAGCGTCCGCGCCGCCGATCGCAACATGGCGGCCGGACCGGGACTGCGCCGGTTGGTCGGTGCGAGTTCGGCCAGCGCCGCGGCGACTGCCTCGGCGCGCTTCTCGCCCTGCTGCAGCGCCAGCCGCTCGGCCGCCAGCCGCTCCTCCTCGCCTTGCGTGGGCCGCAACCCGGCCAGCTCCGCCACCGCGTGGCTCAACCATTCCTCGTCGCGTTGCGCCGCCGCCATGGCCTGCCTGGCTTCCTCAAGCGCGGCCGCCGCCGTGCGCCACGCGCGCCAACGCTCCGCCCCCGCCGCGCGCAGCGGCGCCGCCACGCCGAACGCATCCAGCAGCGCGACATGCCCGGCCGGATCGGCCAGCCCCATCTGGTCGTGCTGGCCCTGCACCTCGACCAGCAACGCACCGACCTGGCGCAGCAGCGCCGCGCCCACGGGCTGGTCGTTGACGAACGCCCGGCTGCGGCCATCGCGCCCCACCACGCGCCGCAACACCACCTCGTCGTCGGCTTCGATGCCCTGCTCGGCCAGCAGCGCGAATACCGGATGCCCCCGCGGCGGGGCGAACGCCGCCGCCACGCTGGCCTGCTCGGTCCCTGTGCGGATCAGCCCCTGTTCGGAACGCGCGCCCAGCGCGAGCACGAAACCGTCCAGCAGGATCGACTTGCCGGCCCCGGTCTCGCCGGTCAGCACGGTCAGTCCCGGCCCGAAGCTCAGGTCCAGCCGTTCGATCAACACGACGTCGCGGATCGAGAGCGCGGTGAGCAAGCGCGCCTCCCGAAGTGGCGGCTCAGAAAATGGAACCGATGGTGCGGGCGAAGAAACCGGGCCGCGGCGGTGCCTTCTCGCCGGGCTGCCCACCCACCTCGCCGGTGGCCACCAGGTCCTTGTAGCTGTCGCTGTACCATTCGCTGCCCGGATAGTTGTAGCCGAGCACCGCCGCGGTCTTGCGCGCCTGGTCGACCAGCCCGAGCGTCAGGTAGATCTCGGTCAGGCGGTGCAACGCCTCGGGCACGTGGTTGGTGGTCTGGAAGTCGTCCACCACGCGCTGGAACCGCCCGATCGCCGCCGTGTAAAGCAGCTGCCTCTGGTAGAACCGGCCGACCTCCATCTCCTTGCCGGCCAGGTGATCGCGGGCGAGGTCGATCTTCAACCGCGCGTCGCGCGCGTAGGCGCTGTCGGGGAAGCGGTTCACCACTTCCTGCAACGCACCCATGGATTCCGCGGTACCCTTCTGGTCACGCCTGATATCCGCGATCTGCTCGTAGTAGCAGAGAGACCGCAGGTAGTACGCATAACTGATGTCGCGGTGGGCTGGATGAAGCTGGATGAAGCGGTCCAGCACGCCGATCGCGTCGGTATAGTGGCTCCGCCGATACTCGGTATATCCTTGCATGAGCTGAGCATTCACTGCCCAGTTCGAATACGGATAATTCTGTTCCACCAGGTCGAACTGCGTCACAGCGACCTGGTAATTCTGCTTGCTTAGAGCGTCCGCGCCGCGATTGTACAATTCCTCGACCGGCACCGTGGAGGCGTCTTCCTTCACCCCCAACTCCTCGGACTTACCGGTCCAGGGATTGATCGAATCCAGTGCGGAACACGCCCCCAGCGGCACCGCCAGCACACCGGCCAGCACCACACGGCGAAGCAAGGCAATCGAAAGAATCGTCAACGCTGCCACCAAGCATCCTTGTCTGCCCGCGCTTATAGCATGGGAGACGGGAAAGAAAGACCGCGACTGAGCCATTAAAGGTCAGGGGCGCCTCGGCCCCTGGCGGGTTCCTGGCCTTGTCAGGCCGGACCAGCGGCTGCCGGAAGGCGGGTTTGCCAGCCCGCGACGGCTTCGCTCGGGGTTGCCGTGCGCCAGTTGGCCTGATCGGCGAACAGCGCCCGCAGCAGGCGGTTGTTCAGGGCATGGCCGGGCCGATGCGCCACGTAGCGCCCGCGCAGCACCGCGCCGGCCAGCGCCAGGTCGCCGATCGCGTCCAGCATCTTGTGGCGCACGAACTCGTCCCACATGCGCAGGCCGCCCGGGTTCAGCACCTTGGCGCCATCCACCACCACCGCGTTGTCCAGGCTGCCGCCGCGCGCCAGCCCGATCGCGCGCAGGTGCTCGACCTCATTGGCGAACGCAAAGGTGCGCGCCTGGGCGATGCGGCTGCGGAACAGCGCCGGTCCCAGGCGGAGCGTCAATGTCTGCCGCCCGATCGCGGCGGCGTCGAAGGCGATCGACACCGACATATCGAAGCCGTGCCCACCCGGCCGCAACTCGGCGTAGGATTCGCCGTTGCTCACCCGCACCGGCCGCAGCACCTCGATGACCTCGACCGGCGCGTCCTGTTCGATGATGCCGGCGCAGTCGATCAGGAACACCAGGTCCTTCGACGAGCCGTCCAGCACGGGCATTTCCGGGCCGTCGACATCGAGCACCGCGTTGTGAACACCGCAGCCCGCCAGCGCGGCCATGATGTGTTCGACCGTGCCGATCCGCACTTCGGGCTGGTGGTGGGACCGCTCGGGCAGGCCGAGCACGGTGGACAGGCGGGTGTCGATCACGTGGTCGAAGCGCGCCGGCACGGCAACGCCGAGGTCGGTGCGCCGCACGACGATGCCGCTGTCCGGCGCAGCCGGGCGAAGTGTCAGGGTTACCTTGCGTCCGCTGTGCAGGCCAACGCCGACGCACGAAATGGCCGAACCAAGCGTGCGTTGCGTGCCATAGCCGTGACCGGTCATCATCGAGCCGGTCGTCTCCACGCGAAATCCAGTGGGTAGGCCATCCATCGCTCGGTCTTTCATCGGGGCCGAGTGGGCCCAGGCCTGTCTCCAGCACCTAACCCTACGCAGAGCCGGGCCGTTGGTGCCAGTCAATGATTATTGCCGCTTATTACAGCATAACTATTTGAAATTGCAGTAAATACCTAGGCATGCTCCGACGCTGGAATGGCCGCATGCAAAACCCTTCCACCCACCGGCGGAGGCCTGGTCGTTAACGAACGCGGCCGTTGACCCGCTTTCGCGGGTCAACGGCTGCCATCAGCGATCGGTCGGGAAGGAGGATTGCCGGCGCAGGAAAGCGGGAATTTCGATGCCGATTTCCTCGCCGCCGGCGGGCCGCACGGTGGCGCGCGCCGCGGTTTCGCGCGGCGCCTCGTTCAGCGGCGGATCGACCCGGGCGGTCTGCACCGGCGCGGCGGGCTGGGGCATCGGCAGGCTGCCGCGGATGGCGCCGGTGACGATGCCGAACAGGCTCCTGCGCACGGTCGGCGGCGGCGGGGTGATGGTCGCCTGATCCTCGGCGGTCCCGCCATGGGTCCAGGCCGGCTGCGGCGGCCGCGCGGTCTGCCGCGACACGGGCGGCGGCACCACATGGCGCGGGGCGGGTGCTTCCGCCTGGTCATCGGCGAAGCCGACCGGCAGCGGATATTCGTCTTCCGCCAACGCCGTCGCCGTTGCCGTCGGGGCCGGTGCGGACTGCACCATGCGCCCCAGCGGCATGGGCCGGGCCGCCTGCGGCCGGGGCTGGCTCGGCTGGCTGATCCCCGACGGGCGCATCGGC
>CAIMEK010000904.1 GCA_903839965.1 uncultured Acetobacteraceae bacterium
CCCTGGCCGAGCCCGGTGAAGCGCACCGCCTCGACCATCGCCTCGGCATTGCCGAATTCCAGGTGCAGGCCTTCGGTGTCCTTGAGCGTGATGTAGCCGCGCTGGAACATTTCCATGGCGCAGGCGATGGTGCTGCCCATGGAAATCGTGTCGAGGCCCATCTCGTTGCAGGTGTAGTTGGCCTTGGCCACCGCATCGAGATCGTCGATGGCGCAGTCCGGCCCGAAGCCCCACGCGGTTTCGTATTCGGGTCCTTCGCCCTCGCCCTTGTATTTCGGGTTGGTGACCTTGGTCACGCGGCCGCAGGAGATGGTGCAGGAGAAGCAGCCTTTGGTACGCTGCAGCAGGGTGGCCGCCAGCGTCTCCCCGCCCACCTTGTCGGCGGTCGCGAAATACCCGGTCTGATAGTTGTTGGTGGGCAGCCCGCCGATGGAGTTCATGACGTTGACGAGGACGTCGGTGCCATAGAGCCTCAGCCCGGTGCCGGACACCGGGTGATCCTTGAGCATTTTGCTGATGCGGCCCACGGCGTCGAGGAAGGCTGGCTTGTCGGCCACGCTCACCGCGCCGGTGCCGCGCACCGCGACTGCCTTGAGGTTCTTCGAGCCCATCACCGCACCGACGCCGGTGCGGCCGGCGGCACGGTGCATGTCGTTCAGGATGGCGGCGATCAGCGACAGGTTCTCGCCCGCCGGGCCGATGCAGGCCACCTTGGCGTCCGGGGCGGTCTCGGCATAGAGCGCCTCCGACGTCTCCGGCACCTGCTTGCCCCACAGATGGGCGGCGTCGCGGATCTCCACCTTGTCGTCCTGGATCCACAGATAAACCGGCTTCGCGGCGCGGCCCTCGACGATGAGCAGGTCGTAGCCGGCGAATTTCAGCTCCGGCCCCCAGTTGCCGCCGGAATTGGAAGCGGCGATGGTGCCGGTGAGCGGCCCCTTGGTGACCACGTTGTAGCGGCCGGCGGACGGCGCGAAGGTGCCGGTCAGCGGGCCGGTGACGAACATCAGCTTGTTCGCCGGCGACAGCGCATCGACCTTGGGGTCGACCTCGTCGGTCATCAGCCGGGTGCCGAGCCCGCGCGCGCCGATGTAGTCGCGTGCCAGGGTGGGATCCAGCGCCTCGGTCGCGATCTTCCCGCTGGTCAGGTCGACGCGAAGTATTTTTCCGATCCAACCGTGCATGATCAGGCCTCCAGGAAAGCGCTCTTGAGCTTGGTTGCGAACGCCCGCTTGCGCACCTGCGCGGACTCGCTGTCGGCCACCCAGGCCAGCGCCTGGGCGGGGCAGATCTTCGCGCAGGCCGGATCGCCGTTGCAGGTGTCGCATTTGAGAATTGCGGACGTGAGGAAATCCCACGAAACGCTGCCGAACGGGCAGGCCTGCACGCACATCTTGCAGCCGATGCATTTCGCCGCGTCGTAGTCGACCTGGCCGTTCGACGCATTGCGCTGCAGGGCCTTCGGCATGCACACGGTGGTGCAGGCCGCGTCCTTGCACTGCTGGCACATCATCGGAACGGAGAAACCCTCCCGTTCCCAGGTATAGACGTGTATCCGCGACGCCTTCGTGCGAAAGTCGCCTTCATGTTCCATGGAACAGGCGAGTTCGCAATTATGGCACCCCGTGCACTTGTCGGGGTGGATCATCAGCATCATGCTCATGGCCGCTCGTCCTCCCTGCCTGGGATTGGCTTACACGCCTGATATTCCCAGAGGTTACGGATAGCAGGCTGTCGGCGACCGGTCTTTGATATGGGTCAAGCTGGGTCCGTACGGAACGGACACGCACCGATCGCGGAAGCTCGGCCGGCTCGCCCTCATCCTCCCGTAAGCGGGGGAAACATCACGATGTCCGAATTTGGTTTGAGCGGCGTTTCCAGCCCCTGCAGGCCGCGCGAGTCCTGGCTGTCGATCAGCACCACGGCGGGCCCGACATTGGCGCCATCCAGCAGCACCCAGCGACCGAACGGGGCACCGTAGGCCGCGATGAGGTCCCGCAGCAGGTCGCCCAGCGTTGCCGCCGGGCGGGTCCATTCCTCGTTCGCCTTGCGGGTCACGTCGCGCAGCGATGCGAAGTAGGAAAGCATCATGTCGAAAACATCCAGGCCAGCCCTGTCCGGGAGCCGCCCACCCCGTGATGGGCGGCCCGTCGCGGACCGGTCAGGCGGTCAAGGCCAGTTCGCTGAGTTTCTCCGGGGTCGGCACACCGTCGGGGTCCCAGCCGCGCAGGCTATAGTATTCCGGCAGCATCTCTCCCAGCCGGTTGAAACAACCCTTGGACGGTCCGCTCGGGATCGGCTCGTTCAGCAGCCGCGGCGGCAGCGTGTCGTCGGCGGCGGTCAGGCCCGCCTTCAGGTTGAACAGCCGCTCGAGGTTCCAGATGCGCTCGCCGATCTTCATGAAATCGTCGACGTCGTAGCGGATGCCGGTCACCGTGGTCATCATTTCCACGTATTGCGGCGCGCCGATGCCCCACGACGAGATCAGGCAGGCGCCGGTGGCATCCAGCGCCGCGGTCGAGTTCTGCGCGCCCAGCAGCAAGGCCGCTTTGCCCTCGGTGGCGTCCTTGTCCATCTTGAACGGAGCGCCGAACACTTCCACGCCGACGGTGAAGCCGCGCACATGGCAGCCGCCGCGGTTCGACGTGGCATATTCCAGCCCCATGCCCTGCGCCGCGCGCGGCTCGTAGGCCGCCATTTCCTGCTTCTTGGCGGTCATCGACAATTCGGGATGGCCGTAGAGGCTGGCCATGCGCCACGAGCCGAGCGCCAGCTTCTTGCCGAACCCCTGGGCGAGCCCGGTGAGGCGCACCGCCTCGACCATCGCCTCGGCATTGCCGAACTCCAGCGGCAGGCCCTCGGTGTCCTCCAGCGTGATGTAGCCGCGCTGGAACAGCTCCATGGCGCAGGCGATGGTGCTGCCCATGGAAATCGTGTCCATGCCCATCTCGTTGCAGATGTAGTTGGCCTTGGTCACTGCATCGAGATTGTCGACGAGGCAGTCGGGTCCGAAGGCAAAGGCGGTTTCGTATTCGGGTCCTTCGCCCTCGCCCTTGAATTTCGGGTTGGTGACCTTGGTCACGCGGCCGCAGGAGATGGTGCAGGAGAAGCAGCTTTTCGTGCGCTGCAGCAGCCTGGCCGTCAGGCTTTCCCCGCCCACCTTGTCGGCGGTGGGAAAGTGCGATTCCTGGAAATTGGCGGTCGGCAGCAGGCCGGCGGCGTTCATTGGATTGATCAGCGCATTCGTGCCGAGAATTCTGAGCATGCCGCCGGTGCTCGGATTCTCCCGCAGGATCTGGCTGATGCGGCTCACGGCGTCGAGGAAGGCCGGCTTGTCGGCCACCGTCACCGCGCCGGTGCCGCGCACCACGATCGCCTTGAGGTTCTTCGAACCCATCACCGCGCCGACGCCGGTGCGGCCGGCGGCACGGTGCATGTCGTTCATGATGGCGGCGATCAGCGACAGGGTCTCGCCCGCCGGGCCGATGCAGGCCACCCTGGCGTCCGGGGCGGTCTCGGCATAGAGCGCTTCGGTCGTCTCGGGCACCTGCTTGCCCCACAGATGGGCGGCGTCGCGGATCTCCACCTTGTCGTCCTGGATCCACAGATAGACCGGCTTGGCCGCCTTGCCCTCGACAATGAGCAGGTCGTAGCCGGCGAATTTCAGCTCTGGCCCCCAGGTGCCGCCGGAATTGGAGGCGGCGATGGTGCCGGTCAGCGGCCCCTTGGTGACCACATTGAAGCGGCCGGCGGACGGCGCGAAGGTGCCGGTCAGCGGGCCGGTGACGAACATGAGCTTGTTCGCCGGCGACAGCGCATCGACCTTGGGGTCGACCTCGTCGTACATCAGCCGGGTACCGAGCCCGCGCGCGCCGAGGTAGTCGCGCGCCAGGGTGGGGTCCAGCGCCTCCGTCGTGACCTTCCCGCTGGTCAGGTCGACGCGAAGTATTTTTCCGATCCAACCGTGCATGATCAGGCCTCCAGGAAAGCGCTCTTGAGCTTGGTTGCGAACGCCCGCTTGCGCAC
>CAIMEK010000905.1 GCA_903839965.1 uncultured Acetobacteraceae bacterium
AATCGCAGCCGCTGAAATCACGCAACCGCTCTTCGCTTGCCGCCGGTCACCGCTCCCGAGCCACCCCGCCCCTTCAGGGCCAATATGCTGAAATGACGCGCTAAGTCATTCCCAATTCGTTCCGGGTCAGCCTCTAAGTGTTGACCCATAATACCGCGGCTCGCTGATCGCGACCCACGATATCAGGTCTTTGTTTTGCGCGCGGCCGCCCCGCCAGCCCCGCGCGCGATACCAAGTCCCGAAATGCCGGAAGAGTCAGCATTTCGGGCCGCTGGTATAAGAACCGGAACCCCGCAAAAACGGAACGCGCCAGGAGGCTTGACCAATTTCTCCTAATGGTTAAAATTCTTCGTGACAAGTATCAACTTTTAGAGGAAACACCGGCCAGCGATGGGATGCCGTGGAGCGGGTATGGTTGGCGCTGAGCGGCGGGTGGGTCGGCTGTCTGACTGGTGCCCGGACGTTGATGGGCGCGAGCTTTCGGCTCCCCGATCTGCTGAACCACCAGGGACACGAATGGATGAAAGGGAGCCCGTCGGTAAGGGGGTGCAAAACCTTGTCAGGGTGGTTGCCGCCCGGGCAACCAGTCTTCGGACTCGCAAGATCGCAATTATCGGACTGACCGAGAGTGCCGGTCGCGTGATCAGAAAGCTGCAGGATCAGCACGCCGCTTCCGTTTCGCTTCCAAAAGTGTTCGACGACAGAGCCAGCCGCCGGCCGGAAGGCTTGCACAGCATGAAAGTCGCTGGCAGCGTCGACGATCTGATCGAGTATGCACGCAGCCATTCCACCGACACAATCATCTTGGCACTACCTTCCAAGGCAACCACTAGAATCAACGAAATTGTGGCCAGGTTGAGTTCGTTGCCTGTTGATATTATCATTACAGACAACAGTGCTGGCTCCCGAGGCGAAGCTGATCGTTACACGTTCATTGCTGGCGAGCGATTTCCCATTCTTGTTGAACGCCCAATCAGTGGCTTTAAGGCTTTTTTAAAGAAATCGTTCGACATCATTTTCGCGTCGGTTGTTCTGGTTATTTGCGCTCCGTTATTGTTGTTTATCGCGCTGCTAATCCGCATCGATAGCCCGGGGGGGGCACTGTTCCGCCAGCGGCGGATGGGATTCAATAATCGTCCTTTTACGATACTAAAGTTCCGCACGATGATCGCAGATGCTGCTGATCGGGAAGGCAGCTTTGGCACGCAGTACGGTGATCCGCGCGTGACCCGGGTTGGTCGTGTGCTGCGCCACTTTAGCATCGACGAACTTCCCCAGTTCCTCAACGTGCTGGCGGGCAGCATGTCGGTCGTCGGGCCACGTCCCCAGGCTGTGAGCATGCGAATCGGTGACCGCCGATATGTCGATGCAGTGGCCCGGTACATCGAGCGGCACAAGGTGAAGCCTGGCCTGACCGGCTGGGCGCAGGTCAATGGCTCGCGCGACGGCATCTATACGCTGGACACAGCTGCCTGGGCAGTCTCCATGGACCTGGAATATATTCGAAAGTGGTCGCTTTGGCTGGATATTAAGATCATCTGGAAGACCATCGGCATGATCCTTTGTGGGCGAGGCGCGCACTGAACACGGACGATCAGCCGCCAACCGAAGTGTCACTGTACTGGTGAACCTCGCCCGTACGCGTATCGCTTCATATTCCAGTGTCCCGCGACATCGAACTTGGCCGGTCAGCGACAGCAAGGATGTCCGGTTTGGTTGGCCGAAGGGCGGGCGTAGCCCGACTGTAGGCTGACCAAACCGGCGGCACGGGTTTTCACCCTCGCCTCTGGTTACGGCGTGTGTGGGCAGGATCGGGTCCTCGACTTTCAGGACGAGGCCCGACGTGCCCGGACGCCCCGCCACCGACCAACAGGTGAGAATGTATATGGAATTCCGACGTCACCACCCCCAGCGCATCGCCGCCGCCAGGAGCGGCGTGAGCGAGCGCACCGGCCGCCGGATCGAGGGCGATCTGCCGCGCGTCGTCCCAGAAGGCCGCCGAGCGACCGCTGCGGCGACAGACCATCGACCCGCTCGGCGGGCTGTGGGAGAGCGACATCCTGCCGCTGCTCGCCAGCCGCCCCGGCCTGCGTCCGGTCACGCTGCTGGATGAGATGTAGCGCGACGATCTGGGTGAAAGCAGCATTCATCCTGATTGTCGCCGCGCAATGAGATGCAGTTGCGCCATCCCGATCACGACTGGGACCGCCTGCGTCGCATGCTGGAGCGCCGCGTCCGCACGTGGCGCGCCCAGCACGGGCCGGAGTGCGAGGTGATCTTCCGTCAGGACCACCCACCCGGCCAGCAGGGCCTGTCGGACTTCACCGACATGGCCGACCTCGGCATCGGCATCGCCGGCGAGCCGCTCGCGCACCGGCTGTATCACTTCATTCTGACCTACTCCGGCTGGGAGCATGCCGAGCCGGTGCTGGGCGGCGAGAGCTTCACGGCATTGGCCTGCGGTCTGCAGAATGCGCTGTGGACCCTCGGGGGCGCTCCGACCGAACACCGTTCCGACAGTCTTTCGGCGGCGTTCCGCAATCTCGACCGCGACGCCACCGAGGATCAGACCTGTCGCTACGAGGCGCTGTGCGGGCACGACAAGATGACGGCCACCCGCAACAACCTGGGTGTCGCGCACGAGAACGGCGCGATCGAGAGCCAGCATGGCCACCTCAAGCGCGCCGTCGGCCAGGCCCTGGTGCTTCGCGCCGCGGGGCGTACGGCTGTCAAATTCTGGTCACGGCAGAAGTTCAAGGGCACTGCCGCGCTCAAGCGCAGGGTAAATCCGACACGCGTGCCGATCGAGCACAAGTAAAGCATCCGTTGGCTCGACAACATGCGCCAATCCGACGCCCTGCTCGGCGAACCCGCGCGGTGTGTCCATGTCGGCGATCGCGAGAGCGACATCTATGAGCTGTTCTGCACCGCCCAGAAACTCGGCACCCATTTCCTTGTCAGGACCTGTGTCAATCGCCTGGCGGGCGACGGCGGCTACACGATAGCCGATGAAATGCAGGAGACCCGCGTCAAGGGCGTGCATCGCGTTGAAGTTCGTGATGACAAAGGCCGCGCCGAGACGGCGTTGGTCGAGCTGAGATACCGTCGCATTCGCGTCTTGTCTCCCATCGGCAAGCAAAAGCGCTATCCGGCACTCAACCTGACGGTGATCCACGCCAACGAGCGCACCAAGCCGCTGCATCGGCCCGCCATCGAGTGGAAGCTGATCACCGACCGGCCTGTCACGAGCCGCGCGGCAGCTATCGAGAAGCTGCGCTGGTATGCCCAGCGATGGAAAATCGAGGTGTTCCACAAGATCCTGAAGTCCGGCTGTCGGGCAGCGGAAGCACGGCTGCGGACTGTCGAACGTCTCGTACGGCTGCTTGCGGTGTTCTGCATCCTGAGCTGGCGTGTATTCTGGATGACAATGATGAACCGCGCCGCGCTGCGGGGTGACAATCAAGGTGAAAACGGCGGTCGGATGACGTTCCAAAGCGTCAGCGCCGCCTCACTGGCCCGGCGGCGGTGCCGGGACATCGCAACCGGTCATGCCGAGGCCACGGCAGGCGGCCTGCTCAAGCATTGCCCCGTTCGGATGATCGGGCGTCGCCGGCAACGGATAGGGCGGTTCCAGCATCGAATACACCATCATCCCCCCCAGCGGATCATGCGCTACCTGGCGGGCGAGGTCCTCCGTGCTGGCCACGGTATAGAACGGCCCGGTTGCGCCTCGTATCGGAACTTCGACTCCGAGCGTCAGTTTACCCTTCCAGACTGCACGATAGGCCATGTATGCCTGCATCGGCCGATAAGTCGTGCCGGCGTCGTAGGCGCCGATTGTCACCATATCGATCAGGGACGCCGCCGGCGAACGGAGCAGGCCGAGCATGTACCCGGTATAACGCGAACGGGCCGGCGGGGCGGTCTTGTACTCGCCCTCACCATAGGCACCGACGTGCCAACCGCCGACGGTCAGGATCAATGGGCGCGGCAGGACTTGGCGGAGCCGGGTCACGGACTCGATGAACGGCTGGTCGGTAGGGCAAGATATCCGTCCGTCCGCGCCGGCGGCGCAGATGGTTTCTCGTTCGTAGTCTACGTCGACGCCATCCGCGCCAAGATCATGCACCAACCGGGCGACGGCGTGTTCGTCCAACTTGTCCCAGGCCAGATACGTGCCGCCCCCGACGCTGAGAATGACGCGCGTGTCCGGATGGCGCCGCTTCAGCAACGCGATCGCGCCGCGCAGCAGATCGCCGGAAAACTTGTAGGCAAAGCCGGCGCCGGAGATGTCCAGGCCCCCGCCGTAGCTCATGTCAGGTCGCGCAAAGGACAACGCGATCAAGTTCAAGTATGCCGGCGCCTGCGACAATTTCGTGTCCGCCGGGCTTTGCGCTGCATTCTCCCGCCAGCTATCGGAATAGGTCATCAAGACCCTGCCTGACAGCAGGGAAGGCGCCGCGGCGCGGGCGGCCAGGGCAAGGCCGAGCAAACAGGCGACGAGGCTGCCGGCGAGGCAAGAAATGGCGGGCGTACGTCTGATCATTCAAACTCGATAGCAAGGGTTGCAGCAAGGGTTGAGAGTTAGCAGACAGTGTCGGTTTTGGCCCCCAGGACCCGTTCAATCGCCAGGCGCGCCACCCCGGAACGTTCCATAATGTCGAGCACATACTCGGGGCGATGCGTCAGCAGCAGTTCATACAAGTTGAGCGATGGATTGAGAAGCCTGGCCAGGAATGCGAGTGCGGCCTCGATCTTTGGCTTGCCTCGGCCGGAGCTCAGATAGAGGCTGCCGAGCGGCGGTATCGATTCGGTGCCGTCCACGCGACCTACGCCAAACCGGCGGCGTCGATCGCCGTAGCCCCAGCAAGAGGAAGGCGGTGCTTCCGTGTCGGTTGACATCTGTCTATCCTGCATACTGTGCCTGGGCCCGACTCTGCAAATAGACTAAGATCGCCAGAATGCTGCACACTTCGCCGGGTGCAAAGACCACGGGAAGAATAGGAGAAGTGATCAACATATAAAGGACATAGTCGCCGAGAGCGGCAACAAGGTTGCCACGCGACGAGTCGGGTGTACGCCGGCTCGACCGCAGGACGCCGACGTAGAGGCTGAGAAGCATGACTGCGCCGACGATGCCGTACTCGAATACGACGCCGAGCCAGCCGATATCGGCCAGATAGAATTGAGGGTCATTGAACCATCGATCGAAGCCGAAATCACTCGCGCGCGTCAGTGCGCCGACGCCGAAGATCCAGTTGAGCGGGTATGGCCCCAGAAAGCCGACTGCGAGGCTGGTGGTAACTTGGCGCACGCTGAGCGAGCCGCCGAACATGTCGGCTGCTAGTGGAAGGACTCCAGTTGCCAGCAGTGCCGCTGCCGTGCTGCACAACAGCAGGCCGCCGCACACCATCAACACGCGGTACCGCGGCCCGCTTTCGGCGAACAAGATATACAGGAGAACGGCAAGGGTGCTGGCAATGGGCATGCGCTCCTTGTTGGCAATCACCAGAAGAGCCACGCCGCCGATCGGCAACGCGAGGCGCAGCATCCGGCCACGGCGCAGCGCCGTCCGTGTCTCGAGAAAAATGAAGATGATGGCAAACCCCAGGGGAATAGTGATCCGGTAGCCGCGTTCCGGGTCCCAGAGGAACAGCTTTGAGATTTCCTCGCCAGGGGCGCCTGAGTGATAGGCTGTGGTGGGCATCAATACCCACAACAAACATAGGAGACCAAGGCTGGCCAAGCCCAGGATTCGGAAGGCGGAATCTAGTTCTTCCGGGCGCGGGTGAAGATGGCGCAGGAGCCAGCATAGCGAGAAATAGTAGACGAGAGGGAGGGTCTTGACGGTGCCGGTCAGTGCCGGAAGGTAGGACTGTCCGAAGTGCAGCATCGTCATCATCGGCGGCACCACCAGGCAGTAGCCTATCAGCAATATCATTGGCACTGTGTGTGGGGGATTGTCCCGCAGCCCAAGCAGGGTCAACGGAAGCGTAAGTATGGGCCAAGTCTTGGACATAACATAGAGTGGGGGCACGTCCACGATGTAGTAGAAGGTCTCCATGAACAGAGGCAGCAACGCGAGCAGCACCAATGTGGTAATGAAAGAGTCGTGCTTCGCCGCCGGGACGGGCATGCCGGTCAACCCCGCGACTTCGTGTCCGGCGAGGGTAGCGGCACGGCAGGCATGCGCGAGCGTAACGGAACAACAGCAAACATGCTGAGAATGTTGAGGCCGAGCCGTCGCCATACTCCCACCGCGCTGCCTAGGCTCATGGTCGCGGTGGCTGCGGCGGCAGCCAAGGCTGCGCCCAATGCGCCCAAGGATGGCACTAGCAGCGCCAGCGCCAGCACAAGTACGCCGAGGGTGACGCGAGCGCAGCTCCAGAGCCAGCGTTCGTTCCCGCTCATTGCCAGCATTGTGTTGCCCTGGGCAAATATTGCGTAGGTGAGCTGACCAAGCGTGGCAACAACGAGCAGGGGCGCGCCCGTTCGGAAAGCATGTCCGAACAGGCCGAGAATGGTGGCCGGAAACAGCAGCATCGCTGCTGCCGCTGGCAGCGCCAGGACGGCAACATCCCGGGTTGCCGCGCGGGCCGCGCGCGTGAAGCCAGCCCAGTCGCCGGCCTCGTGCAGCCGGGCAAGGCGGGGTGCAGCAACCGCGTATACCGCGATCGTTGCGACAGTCAGCAGGGCGGAAACCTGAGTGGCCAGGCCAAGCAGTCCCACCTCCGTGTCCGTAGCTACGAGGCCCAGCGCCAGGATCGGCAAATTCCGGAGCAACAGGTATGTCACCTCCACACCAAACAGCGGCCACGCTACTGCGAGCACTGGCCCGACTTCGAAGCCCTGCAGCGGACCGACGCCGATTACCCGCCAGACCAGCGCCAAGCCCAAAAGCGCCGCTGCCGCCATTGCTAGCACCGCAACCAACGCAGCTTGCGCGACGGTGCCTCCGGCAGCGAGCAGCCAGCCCGTGGTCAACAAGGGCCAGATCACGGCGGAAACGATTTGGCCGGCGATCGGCCGACTCAGCGCACTGAGCAGCGATCCGGCAGTGCTCGCAACGGTACAGCCCAGGATTCCAAAACTGAACAGACGCAAGATCGGCACGAAATCAGGGTTGCCGAACAGCCTCGCGCCGAGGAAGGGGGCGGTCAGGAACAGCAAGATCGAGATAGCCGCACTCGTCGTCGCGGTGCTGCCGAAGGCAAATACCGCAATTCCGCGCGCCAAGGCCGCATTCTGGCTCTGCCGTGCCACTGCGAGTCGCTTCATCGCAACCGTGTCGATGCCGAACCGGGCGACTGGTGAAGCAATGGAAATGAGTGCCATGCCGATGTAAAATTGCCCGGTCCCCTGTACTCCGAGGACCAGGGCAAGCATCAGATTGAAGGCATAGCGGACTACGATCTCGGTGAGGCGAACGGCAAATACGCGGGCCAGGCGCCGTCCGGTAGAAATCAAGTATGTCAGCCAGAGCAGCCGCATCATAGCGTGGCCGCCGCCATTAAAGACGCCAGTCCGATCGCCGGGCGGAAAACAACGCTGCTGCCGATCCGAGCGGTGTTGGTCATCGGCAACGTGCCGATGGTCGCGACCGGCTGGCGAACGCGACGAAACAGACGGCGCAGGCTGTTCGCACGCAGCAGAACGGTAATATCGTTTCGGGGCAACGCGAGCAGTCGCCGCCATAATGTTGCCTTCAGGCAGCGATACATGTGGTTGCGCTCCTGCAGTCACAGTCGGCTAATCTGCACTGCCTCAGGATAATAGCGCACGTCAGGCGTCGGCGACAGTGCGGCGAGCCGTCGACCGGCGCGGCGCAATTGCCATGTCAGGTCCATGTATTCGTCACAGAAGTTCGAAGCTGTCAAGATTCCGATGGTCCGCCCGTGCGATGGTAGTCCTGCTCGAAGGAGACGGCCATTGAAGCGCAGGCGTAGCGGCGGCGGCATTCAGGTCACGTCGAAGTCGATTCCGGCGAAGGCGACGCCATCGGCCGGCAGTATGGCGCCGGCGCTGCACAGCGACCGGTAGATCAAGTTCAATGGGACGGTGCGCAGGCGGTCCGGCACCGGCCAGGAGGTTCCAGGGGAGAACCGCGTGCCTGGATCCAGGCCGAACCACAACCGCGGGCGGCGCAGCCGGCGCTGCGGCAGCGTGCTCATGATCGTCGCGGCGACAGTCGGTTCGGGGGCGAAGGTCAGCACCGAAGTGACGCCGAGATAACGCGTCGGCCCATTGACCTCCACACCGGCGCGGCTTGGCTGCCAACTGTAGCGAGTGGCCGTGTTGCGCAGGCGCCAAGCAAGGCTTTCGGCGGTCCAGTTACGCCGCCAGCATGGTTCGGTCCAGTCCACCGCGCGCGTCGGCGGCCACAGCATCACGCGGGCCTGTAACGGGCTGACGAGCTGGAAGCCAAGGCTGCGCACGAAGCCGGGCGTACTGTTGTCATTGGCGACGCCGACGATGTGATCGACCTGGCGCTCGGCTGCCAGGGCATAGGTCTGCTCCGCCAACGTCTTGAACAGCCCCTTGCCACGGAAATCCGGATGCACCGCGGTGTTCAGCGACAGCGCCGCGCGAGTACAGTGGCCGTCATGGCGCGCGGTAATCGGAATTACGACGTAATGGCCGACAAGCGTGGCATCCGACCAGGCGTTGACGCCGATTACCGGGCCCTCCGGGTTTTCAGCGTACAACCATTGCAGGTGGGGCGCAGTGATGCGGGTCGTCCGCGGCCATACCAGACGCAGGAAAGCTGCGGTCTGGGCGATCTCCCCGGCGCTAATGCCGACCGTCCGGAAGCTTAACGTCGCGCTCATGCGACCACCTCCGCCTGCCGGTCGGGGTATTCCGGCCGCTGCAGGTATTCGTGCACCGTGACGAGGGTGAAATCGCGCTGGATGCGTCGGATCTTGTCCGCGACAGTGCGGAGCCCGACATACGACCTGAACTGCCGTCGCCAAGCCATCGGCAGGCGCGGCTGCGCCGGGTCGATCTCGCGCGGGTGGATGTAGAATATTATCGGCCGGCGTTCCGCCAGGATGCGTCGGCCGAGCGCACGTATCAGAGGATAGGGGAACAGGCGCAAGTAGCCTCCCCCGAAAAGGTAAACCGGCCGACCCAGCAGCTTCAGCACCGATACCGGCACTTCGTGTAACGCGCCTGCCGCGCGCAGTTCCACATGGGGGCGGTAGTGTGCGCCCGCGAGACCGCCGCCATGCGTGCGCGGTGCGGGAAAAACCGAACAGTCGTAGCGGTAGCCGGCAGCGAGAAGCTGGTCGAAGAACCAGGGCGTGGCGGCGTTTACCGAGAAGCCGGTGGCCCGGTAGCCGTGCACTGGTGCACCAATGGTGTCTTCCAGCAACAACCGGCTGCGGCGCGCGTCTTCAAGAAAGGCGGCCGGCGTCAGCGACCAGACTAACTCGTGAGCGTAGCCATGCGAGGCAATCTCATGTCCGGCACCAGCGGCCTCGCGAACAAGGTGCGGGAAACGCTGTGCCACGTAGCCAAGGAAAAAGCAGGTTACTTTCGTTCCGGTCTCTGCAAACAAATCCAGCAGGACGTGGAAGTTACGCTCCACGCGCGAAGGCAGTGCATCCCATTCGGCAAGCTTCGGCGTGGCTGGCAGTTCGAGGATGTGGAACCAGTCCTCGACGTCCACGGTGAACATCGACGGCATTGCCGCCAATGGCTGCCGGGAGAGCTTTGACATATGCGCCATTTTCCTGACCAGATCAGCGTTGACGGGTGGCGGCCCGGTCGCGAACGGAGCGCGCGCCACCGCGCCAAAAGGCACGCACCGCCAGCCATAGCACGGGCAGCGATTCAAAGATGAAACGGTACCCAAACAGGTGCGGCGACCGCACTAGGCGGAATAGCCATTCGAGGCCAACCAAGCGTATGAGTTTCGGGGCGCGGGGGACCATGCCGGTGGCGAAATGGAGCGCACTGCCTACCGGCAAACCGATGCCTTTGGCACGGCCACTGCGCAGCACCCTTAGTAGGACCTGCTCCGATCGGGGCGCACCGGTGATGATGAAAACGAAGCGAGCGGGGTTCATGATGACGAAATCGACGCACCGCTGCACTTCCGTCAGGCTGGAAAAGTAGTTCAACGGTGGCACGTGCTGGACGATGTGCCGCAGGCAGAACTGCGCCTGGAGGCGAGCCACTATCTCCTCGTTGCCGCCGATGATCGCGATCGGATCGTCCGGCCGGATCACCCGCTGCAGCAGCAGCAAGGCGAGGTCCGCGCCGGTGGCGAGCGGCAGCCGCTGGCCAAAAAGGGTCCGGGCGATCAGCCGGATGATCTGGCTATCGCACAAGCACATCCAGGCGGCCCGGTACGGCTCTCGCAATAGGTTGCCCGGTCGGTCGAGCAGGACCACATGCTGGACGTTGGCAGTCACCAGGAAGGCGAACGGCTCGGCCGCGGATCGTGCGGCCAAGCGCGCCACCACCTCCTCCAGCCCGAGCGGAGTGAGCGAGACGAGGCCGAGGAAATCGATACCCACCGGCAATGGCGCATCGCCGCAGGCAAGGTTCGGGCCGTCGATTGGTTCCACGGTCGCCAGGGTAGTTGGCATCACGCGGCAGGATCCAGTTTGAGGACTGGCGGATTTCCGGCACGCCATGAGAGTGACTAGGAAACCACGCCGGAACAGGCGCGCAGTCGCGGCAGGGTCATCAGGATGGCATTCTCGTCGGTGCTCGGCTGGGCCACTAATCGCTTGTTCACCAGGGAGACCTCCACGTAGCCAAGGCCGCTCAGCAGGTCGAACACGCGCACGTTCTTCCAGTAACGCTCGATCAACAGGACGGGCGTGTGCCGCCGCAAGGTTGACTGAGCGCCCAACAGCACGTCGAGTTCGAAGCCTTCGACATCGATCTTGATGAAAGTGGGCGCGAGGTCGAGGCTATCAAGCGTGAGCGTCCGGCAAACATGCTCGCGCAGCGTCAGCTTGTCCGCCTTGAACCCGTACAGCACGGACGGACCGAGATAAGTTTGCGCGGAATCGCGGTGAAAGCTGGCGTTGCCGTCGTAGGTAAGGCCCGCATAGACCGGCTCGTACAGTGTGCGTTCCCCCGCGACGGCAGCAAGGCCAAAATTGTGCAGCGTAACCAGCAGATCCGCGCCGAAATGTTCGCGAAGCCCCGCGAATATACGGTTATTGGGCTCGAAACTGACGATACGGGCTTCGGGGCGATAGCTGCGGATCGACAGGATGCTCTGTCCGCGGTTGCCACCCACATCTAAGAATAAGTCCACCTCACTGCGGGGCAAATGCGCTATCACCGCGAAGCCGCGTTCGTGCGGCAAATGAAGCCGGCTCCGGACGAAATGATACAAGAGATTCTTGAGCGGAACCAGCCAAGGAAGATGGGCCTGGACTGTTCGCAGCACCTTCTTCACCGGCAAGGAAACTTTCCTCCTGGGTTGGAACGCGCTTGCGTGACGTGGCACAACCCACGGCACCGGCAAGGCCAGATGACTAACCGTATCTCAACGCCGTCATACCAAAACCGGATCATTGACCGTCCAACTTCGGTTGAGGCCCTTTGGGATGAACCGCCACGAGATTGCCGTGCCAGGGCGGCAATGCGGCGACTGGCGACAGCACCCCGCCGTCGAGATGATGGATTTTATAGCCCAGGGAACTGAGTTGGTTGAAACAGGACGCCGCGTCGCCGTTGCGAAGGGCGATCGGCGCGTTGATCTCGAAGATGACGATCGGCCGGAACCGCTCCAGCGTTGCGCGTCCGCCCGACACCACCCGCGGCTCCGCACCTTCCACGTCGATTTTTAGGCAGTCAAGTCGGGCTAACGCGTGCTCGGCGGCCAGGACGTCGAGCGTCGTCAGCCGGACAGTCTCGCTTGTTGCGGCGCTCTCGTCCACCAACAGCGAGTATGCCTGCGGATCGTCGCCAAGTGCGACGTGATGTAGTTGCGCCTCGCCCGGAGCATCGGCTAGTGCCGCCTCGACGACCCACACCTGTGGGAGGCGATTGAGTGCGAGGTTGCTGCGCAGCTGCCCGACCGATTCGGCACCAGGCTCAACCGCGATTACCAGCCCCGCCGGACCGACGAGATGCGCCGCCTTGAGCGAGAATAGGCCTATGTTGGCGCCGACATCGACGAGGACGCCACGTGGGCCCACGAACCACTGCAGCGCGGCGAGTTCAGGCTCGACGCGGTCGCGCAGTAGGAAGGCCCCGACCGATGTATAGCGCAGGTCGGGCGGCACACGCAGTCGCGGCCCTCCTGGGAGCAGGCGAAACGAAGGCGCGCGGCCGATCGTCACGCAAGCCGCCCAGATGGCGGCCCGCGCGAGTGTCGCAGCCGGCGCGGCGCGGAAGCCAGGATGTGCCGCCAGGCGGCGGATCTTACGTATCATGGTGTTGGGACAAACTCCGTGAAACCCGCGGCCGACAAAGCCTCGGCTGCCCAATAACGGCCCGTGTTCAATGGCCCCCTCCGCCCGGAAAGGACCAAGTCGACGGTCTTCCACACGATCCTGGCGTCAAGCCAAAGCGACCAGTTTTCGATGTATTCCAGATCCTTGGAAACCGCCCACGCGGCCTTTTCCAGGGTGTAGATACCGCTGCGAGAGCCGCTGACCTGCGCCAGGCCGGTCAGGCCGGGTTTCACTTTGTGACGCTCGATGTACTGTACTACCGCATCGGCGTAGCGCCGGTCGCCAATTCGCATGGTCGTCGCCTGAGGACGCGGTCCAACGATGGACATGCTGCCAGCCAACACGTTGAGCAGCTGCGGCAGCTCGTCGATACTGAAGCGGCGCAGCACATGGCCGACCCGAGTCACGCGCGGGTCGCGTTGCTGCGTGCCAAGGTAGCCTTCCTGGTCCTGGGCATCCATGACCATGGTACGGAATTTCAGGATCGAAAACGGTCGGTTGTTAAAGCCAATGCGTTGTTGGCGGAACAGAACACCGCCTGGGCTGTCGAGAACGATAAGCAACGCGACTAGCAGCAACAACGGCGCGGTGCCAATCAGCACACCCACAGCGACGACAATGTCGAACAGGCGCTTCATAATTGCGCCCCACCAATGGATTGGCCGCTCGACAAGCACGGTGACCCGCTCGCCAGCCACGAACGCGTAGCGGTCCGGATGATACGATGCATTGGCTTCATCAGCCGTGCCGACAATATCCACCGGCAGCGAACGAAGCCGGGCCAGGATTTCATTGATTCTGCCGGTTGCGCTGGGCGGCAACGCCAAAATTATCATGGCAGCGGAGTGTGCCCGCACGTAATCTATCAGATCATCGATCCGGCCGCCGACTTTCACCCAACGCAGACTCGCCGGGCGCCGCCCGGCACGATCGTCAAATACGCCGAGCAGCGAGACCGATCCGTTGCGTTGTTCGTGCAGCTTTTGCAGGACGCGGCCGGCGTTTTCGGTAAGCCCGACGATGGCGACCTTCCGCGTCCACAGCCGTTGCAACAGCGGCCTGACTTTACGCAACAGGTTTCGTAGCGCGGCCCCGATTCCTGCGGACGCAGACGCTGCGGCCTCGCGGGGGTTGAACCCGAGCGCCAGTTCATAGAGCTGCGTCATGCACCGACCTCGGCGCGCACACCCATAACGCCACAACCATAGGTTGATATATCTTAAACATACCTTAGTTTTTTAGCTGAATAAAGTTTTTTCTTGAGGTCACGCGACAAAGTCGCGGCGGGTGCAGGCTCAGCAAGTATGTGCCCAGGTGCAACGCCGTGGCTATGGCCGTCGTGGCTGGTCGGGCGAACTGTAGGAAGTCAATGCCGCGCGAGCAGCTGATGTTCAGCACCCACTGTACAGCAACCCGAGCAGCGTCGTTTTCTCGGTGCGCATTCCCGTCGACCATCATTCCACATCGGAACGAACCAACGTGGGCCGCGGGGCGCTGTCCGGCAATACAATACCTCGGGACCGATCGGCAGTGCGGGCAGCGGGCTTGGCGAGCTGCGAGCAGCGTCGGACGTCGGGTGCGCGAAGCATGCTCGGACCCTTCCGACAAGCGTGCCCGTTCATGGCGTTCTAATCGCGAAACATGACCGCGGCGGGCATCGTTCGAACCAACGGATGTCCGGCCGGTCAACCGCGCGGTGCGTGAGCCTCAATACATGGCGGCTGGTGCGTTGTTGTTGATCGCATAGCCGAACGAACGGCTGAACGGCAGGAACCGATTGATGTACTGGTCGATCCAGAGGTCGATTTCGGAGATCCGGTTGCGTGGCACGAAGACGATATCTCCAGGATAAAGCGGCACGTCACCGCTATCGCCAGCCGTTGAGACGAATTTCTGTAGATTTAATGTGCGCAGCATCGGCCGGTCTTCCGGATTGCGGCGGATCAACACGACCTCGTCCATGCGCGCTTCCGTGCCGAATCCCCCCGCAAGCAAGATCGATTCGAGGGCGCCGCGGCGGCCCGGAACAGGATAGGCGCCCGGCTTGCTTACCGAGCCGCCGACGAAGACCAGGGCAGCCGCCGGATCGTTCAGCGACACCGTGACGATGGGGTCAGTGAGCAGCCGCCGCGCGTTCTGCGTGATCGCCGCCTCGAGCTCCTTCGCCGTCAATCCCGCGGCCCGCACGTGGCCGGCTGCGCGCAGCCCAATCGTGCCATCCGGGGCAACGATAGCGTCTTCGCCCATCTCCGGCGTGAGCAGGAACTCCACCTTCAGCTTGTCGCCCGGTTCGAAGCGATAAACCGGCGGGGAGTCGGTCCAGGAGGCGAAGCCCGTCGGGCGGTCCGCCTGAGGGGAGATGCTCTGCGTGGTGCCGCAGGCCCCCATCCCAATTAGAAGCGCGAACAGGACTAGGGGGACGGCGCAGACGCGAACGCAACGGCTGAGGTGGGACATGGTCAGAGCAAACGCTCTAGAACAGGGGGCAACACTTGCCGCTGCCCGGTGAAAGCGAAACCGAGCAGGTTGCCGCCGGCCGTGACGATGCGTTGGCGGGAGCAGAGGGTTTGATCCGTACGCGTGTGTTCCGCTCGTATCACCAGGACGTTGCTGTCCACCAGGGCACTCAGGCGCCGGCTGGCGTAATCGTCCTGGCCGACAGGCGCGATGATCAGGATCATCTCGAAGCCGGCGCGGAACCGATCAAGCGCCTCCTTAATCTCCTTTGCCCCGGCGTGCACTTCTGCGAGCGCGGCCGCGCGAGCATCGTAGGCGACCCAGAGACGGCGGATGCCGGTGCTGAATGCCATAGTTTCGCCGACCACGGGCTCGGCCCTCTCCGCATCGTTGCCCAGCACCTCCAGATGCCGACGCGACGCTCCAGCAAGGTCAACGAGCAACGTGCGTCGGCCGAAATCGCGCGCCAACTCGACCGCCACAGCATGTACCAGTTCGGCGCAGTCCTCGCCGTCGGGTGGCACGAACTGTACCACCGAGAGCGTCTCGTTGCTGGCCGTATCAACCAACAGGGCTGCCAGGCCAGCCGCCGCGGGGCAACCAGTCGTCGCCAGGAAACGCTGCCCGGCCGGGAAGTTGGCTAACAGGCGAATGCCGAGGCTGTTCTCCGCCTCGGTGGCATGGATGGGAACGCGGCGCAGCGCGGCAAACGCGAGAACGATGGTGGCGGCCGCCACCACGCCGGCGGCGAGTCCGCCCACAACGAGGGCGAGAGCCATCCCCTGTCCGGGGAGTAACGTGGGCTGCTGGACAACGTGCACGTTACTAGAACGGGCCTCGTCGGCCTTTTCCTCCATACGGGCGGCCGCCTCTCGCGTGGCGAACTGGCGGTACACCCCTTCCAACGCATCGCGCTGACGCAACAGCGGCCGCAGCCGAGCATCGGTCACCAGCACCTGGATGGCACGTTCTTCGGCCCGCTGGCGTGTACTTTCCAGCTCCTGCAGCTGCCGGTCCAGTGCAGCGGCATCCATTTCGGCGGTGACGAGGCGGGAATTGAGCAGCTCCACCGAAGGGTTGCGCACCTCCCGGCTGGTCGTGACGTTGGTGGAGCGGTTGGCCTCGATGCCGGCGCGTACCGCCACGATCTTCTGATCGAGCTCCTTGAGTTGCGGTGCGGACGGCGTGTACTGGGTCGCCGTATGGGCGCGCTCGACCTGCAGCCGCAGCAGAGCGTTGCGGCTGTCATCGTTCATCGCCTGGTTGGTCACCTCCCGGGCGGCCAACACTCGGGGCGGCAGCGTGGCGAGCCCATGGCGCGCAGTATCGAGTTGCGCCAGCGCGGCCACGCGCTGCTCGCTCAGCTGGTCCTTGCGCTGCGTCAGGGTGTTCAGCCGCTCGGAGGAAATGCGGATTTCCTCGGCCGGGTCTAGCACCCGGTAATTGGCCTTCATCGCCTGGATCTGCTGCTCAAGCTGCTGAAGTTGCTCCGTGTATCGACCGAGCTCGTCCGAGAGGAACTGGGAGTTCGTGCTGCGGAAGATGCTGCGGCGCTGTTCGAGATAGGCATCGATCAATACGCTGAGGGAGGTAATCGCTCGCGCGGGGGAAGAGGCGGTGAGGGTCACCCACAGGATGTTTGAATTGGAATCGCCCCAGACATGTATTGTGCGGCGGAACCGCACGTTAGCCGCTGACAGCTTCTCTTCCGGGGTGGGTTGCGGCATGAAGAACAGCAGGCGTTGCATGAGAGCACCGGAGGCGGTGTCTGGCTCGAGGCGCTGCAGTGCGTGCTCGACAACATTCTGGCTCTGGATGATATCGATCTCGGACCGGCTCGCCTTTGAGGGATCAAGCGGCACCACCGACGGCCCGTACCCGGCGACATCCGTGGCCCCTGCGCTCCGCAGGTTGGGCAGTACGATAAGCAGGCTTTCGGCGGTAGATTGCCACCCGGCGAGGAACGCGGCTATTGCTCCCGCCAGTAGTGGTAGCAGGAACGCGGCCACCACGAGCCGGCGACGGAGGAACATGCCGGTGACAAGTTCGCGTAGCGTGAACGGCGGTCGGGAGGTTCCTTCGGCATTGGCACTCGGTGGCAACCCAGGCAGGCGAAGCGCAGCGGGGGTGCCAGCGAGCCGAGTTTCCGGAAACGAGGAGTCCATCAGGCCCGAGTTGCTCACCGCGGGGCCTTCTTTTCCCCGCAGAACGCCACGTTGGCTCTGCGGCGACACGTTATGAGAGCGCTACAGCTCATCATGATGCATCATGCAATCGGCGCCGTCACGCGATCGCGTGTTCATCAAAGTCCGCCCTTTGGACTTGTCTGGTCGCCAAATTTGCCGTCTCACCGAAAGGTTGTATGGAGATTTATCGGATATCCGAATTGTTGTAAAGGTTTCTTGCCAGAACGCGATGTGTTTAGCCTAACAAGGCTTGCAACGGTTCAATCGACGCGCAAAAGGAGCTGTGGCGCAGACTTGGTGCAGGACTTCGCCGTAAATTGTGTGGGATCTAGAAATAGTGAGCGAAAAAGATCCAGTTTAGTTCGGCCATCCATCCCTCATTATACCAGATTCAGCTTCGTATTCTACCCTTTGGTCTGCCCGTTCAACCATGGTTATGAGGTGGCCCCAGCGGTTGGACAGTTTGACGGCTTGGTTAAGCTTGGCTCTATTTGTTGTCACGCCGCCAGTTTCGTCACGCCGGCGGTCCTGTATGCCTCGTCCGGGGTCCGTCCGGCCAGGGTCGAGTGCGGTCGCCGTGTATTGTAGTAGCCGATCCAGCCTGCCAGGCCGACCCGCAGGTCCGAGCCGGTCTCGAAGGCGTGCAGATAGACGCATTCGTATTTCAGGCTGCGCCACTGACGCTCGATGAAAACGTTGTCCATCCACCGCCCGCGTCCATCCATTGAGATCCGCACGCCGGCGCCCCACCAGATCGATCCGAACGCCGCTTTCGAATGTTCATCGCAACCTTCTCCGTCAAGGTGTTGCGACGACCGCTTGAATCCGCCCTGGCTGCCTTGGTCGGTATTGAAGATCTCGGGACGGCCAAACCGTCCGAAGGCTTCCTCCAGGGCCTCAATGGAGAACTCCACGTCCATGGTGTTCGACACCAGCCACGCCAGCACCTTGCGCGTCGCCGAGTCCATCACCGCAACCAGATACAGAAAGCCCCGGCGCATCGGCACATGGATGATGTCCGCGCACCAGACTTGGTTGGGCCGGTCGATGACAGATGACCATATCCCGAAGCAGATACGGGTAAATCCGATGCCCGGGATGCGGAACCGTCGTTCTCGCCCGTTGATAGATCGGCACCAACCCGATCCTGGCCATCAGCCGCCGAACCCGGTTGCGGCCAACCGCGTGGCCCTCGCGCCCGAGATGGCGCGTCATCTGGCGCGAACCATTCTCACCTTGATTATCGCGCGGCACGCCACGCGTCTGCCGGCACTGGCAACAGCGTCAAGCGGCTGACGGCGTGACGATGCCCTCTCGCGTGGCCTGCGCCATGCAGCGCATGTCACGGACGACAGCCCGGTTCTTGCCAGACCGCTTGGCATCATACAGTGCCGCATCCGCCACCTCGATCACCTCAAGCAGGGACTCACCCTGGCGCGGGATCGTCGACACCCCGCCGATACTGACAGTCACTGCTTCCGCAACCGTCGAGGCTCTGTGCGGTATGCCCAGATCTTCCACTCCGCGACACAATTTTTCAGCGAACGCCAGGACGCCCTGCGCTGATGATCCGGGCAGGATCACCACGAACTCCTCGCCGCCGAAGCGCGCCGCGATGTCGGCGGGCCGCTGCGTGCAGGCCCTTAGGATCCTGCCCACGCAGCGCAACACCTCGTCACCGGCCAGATGGCCATAGGTGTCGTTGTAGCGCTTGAAATCGTCGACATCGATCATCAGAACGGCAAACCTCGCCTCCTCGCGCATGGCGCGCTTCCATTCGATATCGGCGAACTCGTCGAAATATCGTCGGTTGTTCAGCCCGGTGAGGCCGTCGACATTAATCAGCCGCGAAAGCTCGACATTCTTTTCCACCAGTTCCTGCTGGCTCTCGCGCAACGCGTGAAAGGCTGCATCACGTTGCAGCCGGGTCAGATAGGCATGCGAATGGTAGCGGATGCGCGCGATCAGTTCGACATTGTCCGGCAGCTTGACCAGATAGTCGTTGGCACCCGCCGCGAATGCGGCACTCTTGATCGCCGCCGCCTCCTTGGTCGAAAGCACGATGACCGGGATGTTGCGTGTCGCCTCGTGGTCGCGGTACTGCCGAACCAACGACAGCCCATCGACACCAGGCATCACCAGATTCTGCAAAATCACCGTCGGCTTGACCTTCTCGGCGGTCTGCAAGGCCAGCAGCGGATCGATGCAAAAATGGAAGTTGATGTCGGGCTGGTTGCTCAGGGCCCGCCGGACCGCCTCGCCAACCATGGCCTGGTCGTCCACCAGCAACACCATGGTCACATATTCTCCGGTGAGTAGATCACCGGTAGCAGCGAAGGTTTTCGATTCATGCATGGCCGGTTCCGCGATTCCCGTTGGCGTCATTCTGAAAAAAGTCCGATCAGGCGTGGCCCGATCAGGTCCAGCGACAGGATCTCGACCGCTGCGTCGAGCGCGACGGCGGCCTTTGGCATGCCGTAGACCGCGCTGCTGGTCGCATCCTGGGCAATCGTATGATACCCCTTGTTGCGCAGGGCCTTCAGGCCCAACGCCCCGTCCCGTCCCATGCCGGTCAGCAGCATGCCCACGGCGGCGCCCTGCCAATGCTCGCAGACGCTCTGAAAGAACACGTCCACCGACGGACGATAGACGGCGCCGACCGGATTGGGGGTGTAGCCAAGCAGATGCGCCGACGTCAGCACGAGGTGGTCGCGGGTGCTGGCCAGCAGTACGGTCCCAGCCAGCGGCCGGTCCCCCTCCCGAACGATCCTCACTGGCATGGCGGATTGCCGGTCCAGCCATTCCGCCATGCCTGGCGCGAACTGCTCGTCCACATGCTGGACAATGACGATCGCGGCCGGAAACTCCCGCGGCAGTCCGGACAACAGCGTCACCAGCGCTCCCGGCCCGCCGGCGGAGGCACCGATGGCCAACAGCCGGTCCCCGACACCAGCGGCCGCAGCGTCGCGTCGCCGTTCCGGCTCGGCCACCCCTCTCCGCCGATCTGCGATCAGGCGGCCGATCGTGTCGATCTTCGACAACAGCGCCGTCGTGCCACGTCGTGCATCGGCGACACCGAATTCCGGAGTGTCGACGGCATCGAGTGCACCATGACTCATCGCGTCGTAGGTGCGCTGGGCATTGGCGCCGACGCTGGCAGTCACGATCAGGATGGCGCATGGCGTACTCGCCATGATGCGCCGCGTCGCCTCCACGCCGTCCATGCCAGGCATGATCAGGTCCATCAGCACCAGATCCGGCGTCTGTACGGCACAAGCCCTCACCGCTTCGGCGCCGTCATGAGCTACCCACACGACCTGGAGCGCCGGGCTTCCCGCTAGCGCCCGCTTTAGACTCTCCACCGCGATCGGTAGGTCGTTGACGATACCAATCTTCATGTATCGGCCTCGCCGATCAGGTCGATCACCGCCTGCACAAGGGTTTCGTCATGGAAGCTGCCTTTGGTCAGGTAATAGTCGGCACCGGCCTCGAGACCGCGGCGACGGTCGTCCTCGCGATCCTTGTAGGAGACGATCATTACCGGTAGCGACTTTGAGTGCGGATCCTTGCGGATGAGCTTGACCAACTCGATGCCGTCCATCCGCGGCATGTCGACATCGGTGACGACAAGGTGGAAACGCCCGGTTTGCACCGCATTCCATCCGTCCATGCCGTCGACGGCGGATTCGACCTCGTAACCGTGCTGATCGAGCAGTTTGCGTTCCAGTTCGCGCACCGTCAGCGAATCATCCACCACCAGCACACGCTTGCGCTGCCTGGCGACGACGCTGCTGGCGCGTTGCAGGCGGCTCAGCCCACCGCCCGAGACCAGCTTGTTCACCGAACGAAGCAGATCGGCGACATCGACGATCAACACCGGTGATCCATCCTTCATCAGCGCGCCGGCAGCAATGTCCTGGACCTTGCCCAGGCGGGTATCGAGGGGCTGCACCACCAGTTCGCGCTCGTCGAGGAAACGGTCGACTACCAGCCCATAGGCACTGCCGCCATCTTCCACGACAACAATTGAGATTGCGTCCTGGTTCAGCACGGCCGGCGTTCCGCCGAGTAGTTGCGACGCGCCGACCAGCTCCGTCGGTCGACCTTGGTAACGGAAATGCTGCCGGCCCTCGATCAGTTCGATCTCCTTGCGGTCGAGCTTCAGGCTGCGGGCGACATAGGCAAGGGGAAACGCATAGGTATCGCCACCGACATCGACCAGCAGCGAGCGCACCACCGACAGGGTCAGCGGAAGCCGCAACTGGAATTGCATGCCCGCCCCGGTTTGCGAGGACGCGCGAACCGACCCGCGCACCTGCTTGACTATGGCCTGCACCACATCCAGCCCGACCCCACGGCCGGACACTTCGGTGACCGTATCCTTCATGGTGAAGCCGGGCAGGAACAGGAATTCCAACAGTTCCGCCTCGCTCAGCTTCTTTGCCGTCACGGCATTGGTGAGGTTGCGCGCGACCACCGCCTCGCGCAACCGGTCGAGGTCGATACCGCGCCCGTCATCCGACACGATGATCTGCAGCATGCCGGCGCCGTGGCGTGCCTCCAGCCGGATGACCCCTTCCGCCGGCTTGCCGGCGGCGCACCGCTCCGCAGGCGGTTCGATGCCGTGGTCGATGGCATTGCGCAGCAGGTGGCCGAGAGCCGTGTCGAGCTTCTCCAGTATGTCGCGATCCACCTGCGTGGCGCCGCCGATGACGTCCAGCCGGACCTGCTTTCCTAACGAACGCGCCAGATTGCGCAGCATCTTTGGAAAGCCGAGTGCGCCGTCGGCAAATGGCTGCATGCGGCAGGCCAATACCTCGTCGTACAGCCGCCGGGCCAGGTCAGTCGAGCGGCTGTCGAACATTTCGAGTTCGGCGAGACGCTCGCCGAGGGCGTGCCGGCTTTCGGCGAAGTGAAACTGTATGGCCGCGAACAACGTCTGCACCCGGTTGTCCTGCAGCTGTTGCGACAGGGCGTCATGCAATTCGTCCAGCGCCCTGCCGGTCTGCTGGTGCAGCCGTTTGATATGCAGCAGCGAGTTGGAAAACGGCTTCAGCCAGCGTGATTCCACCAGCGATTCGCTTGCCAACCCGAGCAGTCGGTTCAGGTTCTGCGCCGTCATCCGCAAGACCCGGCCGCCAGCGGCGGCCTGCTCGGCGGGCTGGGGCAGATTGGGCTCCGCCACTGCGTCCGATGCCGGCATCTCCGCGACAAGCGAGACGGCACCCTCCACTGTGTCGCCGGCCATGGCGGCGATGGCGGTGACGAAATCGTCAACTTCCGCAAGGTTCCGGCCGGCCCATTGGTCGGCTTCTGCCTCCGGTGTGGCGGCGATGCGTGTCAGCAGATCGACCCCGGCCAGCAGCAGATCGATCTGCCGCGGCCCGAGCCGGGTATCGCCGCGTTGCGCGGCCACGAAGCAATCCTCCATGGCATGAGCGACGCCGACACCGGCGGACAGCCCGACGAGGCGGGCCGCGCCCTTCAGCGAATGCGCTGCGCGCATGCAGGCTTCCAGATGGTCTGGCGCCGTGGGGTCGCGCTCCAGGGCCAGCAGCCCCGCGGTCAACAGCTGGGCCTGCCCTTCCGCCTCCATGCGGAAGAGTTCCTGCATCGACATTTGGCTCAGATCGCGGTCGCTGATGCGAGGCTCCGATTCACAGTGGACAACAGCAGGTCTTCGTCGAGCAGGCTGACCAATTTTACCTGCCAGGTCAGCACGGCCTTGACATGCGCGGTCGCGGCATTGGACACGGCCACCAGGTCCTGCGGCGGGAAGCGCTGCACGCCATAGACCTCATCGACAGGATAGACGGTGCAGGCGCCGTCCTGCAGCGTTACCAGCATGCGCGCATCAGCTGGATACTTCTTGCGCTCCTGCGGGGTGGCGTCGTCCAGTTGCAAGATTTGGCGCAGTGCCGCACAGGCAAGCAACTGGCCGCGAATATTGGCCAGGCCGAGCACCACGCCGTCGCGCCGGTGCGGCAGGGCATGGATCGGCCGAGGACCGACGATTTCGCGGATGATGGCAGTGGGCAAGGCCAGCCATTCGGCGCCGATACGGAAGACAACGACCGATCGGGTGTGCTGTGCTGCCACGGTCTTTTGCCGCGCCACATGGCGCGTCGATTGCGCGAGGTGCTCGGCAGACAGGTCGATATCGAGCTGCTCCGCAGCGGCAGCCGAATAGACCGGACAGTTGCGACAGTGGATATGCTGCACTAGGTCAGGACAGGAGGCATCTCCGCGAGCGCCGATGCGGTTCCAGCAATCGACGATCCTGGTCCCAACCGGCGCGGCGGGGATGGGCGAGTCGCTCATGTGGCCTTGATCTTATCGGTCGCATGGCGCCGGGTGCGGTCGCGCAGCCGGCGCGCGGCCACCAGGTCGCCCTGTTTTTCCACCAGCAATGCAAGATGGAAGAGGGCATCGTCGTGGTTGCGGTCTAGATACAGCACCTTGCGATAGTACTGCGCGGCCTCTCGTGGATCACCGGCGGCGTCGCGGATCAGGCCCATGAGATACAAGGCCTGCGCCGTAGCGCCATGCACCCGGATGTGCTCCTCGCAAAGTCGCGCGGCCTCCGTCAGCCGCCCCTGATCGGCCAGCCGTGCTGCCTCGGCGATATCGCATACAGGCCGGGCCGCCACCGGACGCGGGGCAGGCGGGACGACCGGTCGGGGCGGGCGCTGCAGGACGACCGGTCGCGGCGGGCGCGGCGGGGTGGTGGGTACCTGGACCC
>CAIMEK010000906.1 GCA_903839965.1 uncultured Acetobacteraceae bacterium
CGGTGCCGACCTGGGCGTGGCGGTCGGCCGCCCGCGTCTCGTGCAACTGCAACCGCTGCCGCTCGTAGAGCCGTGCCCGCAGGATCTTCATCGCCTTGGCGCGGTTCTTGTGCTGGCTCTTTTCCTCCTGCATCGCCACCACGATGCCGGTCGGCAGGTGGGTGATGCGGACCGCGCTCTCGGTCTTGTTCACGTGCTGCCCGCCGGCGCCGGAGGCGCGGTAGACGTCGATGCGCAGATCGTCCTCGTTGATCTGCACGTCGACCTCCTCGGCCTCGGGGAGCACCGCCACGGTCACCGTCGAGGTGTGGATGCGGCCCTGGCTCTCCGTGGTCGGCACGCGCTGCACCCGGTGCACGCCGGACTCGTACTTGAGGCGGGCGAACACGTCGGTGCCGTTGATCTCGGCCGAGGCGCCCTTCAGGCCGCCGAGTTCGGACTCGTCGTATTCCAGCACCTCGTGGCGCCAGCCGCGCAGGATGGCGTATTTGCGGTACATGTCGAACAGATCGGCGGCGAACAGCCCGGCCTCGTCGCCGCCGGCGGCCGGGCGAACCTCCAGGATGGCGGAACGGGCGTCGGCCTCGTCCTTCGGCAGCAGGGAAATGCGCAGCGACTGCCACAGCTCCGGGATGCGATGCTTCAGCCCGGCCAGCTCGGTTTCGGCCAGCTCGCGCATTTCCGGGTCGGCGAGCATCGCTTCCGCTTCCGCGGCGGCACGCTCGGCGGCGCGCAGCTCCTCGATGCGCTGCACCACCGGGCCAAGCTCGGCGAGTTCGCGGCTGGCCTTGACGAAGGCTTCGCCGGACAGCCCCTCGGACAGCATGGCGTTGAGTTCCGCCGCGCGGTCGCCGATCCGGTCCAGCTTGAGCGACATACTCATCGCAGCTTCGACGGCAACTCCGCCAGGGGCACCTCTTCCTGGGTGCCGGTGTCCAGGTCCTTCACCTGGGCAATGCCGCGCGCCACTTCGGCTTCGCCCAGGATGAGCGCGGCGCGGGCGCCGATGCGGTTGGCGCGCTCCATGCGGCGCTTCAGATTGCCGCGATAGGCCATTTCCGCGCGGATGCCCTCGTGGCGCAACGCCTGCAGCACGGCCAGCGCGGCCACCTCGGCCGCCTCGCCCACCGGCACCACCGCCACCGGGCGCGGCGCGGGCGGCAGCTCGGTCAGCAGCATCGACAGCCGCTCGATGCCCGCCGCCCAGCCGACCGCCGGCGTGGGTGGGCCGCCCATCTCTTCCACCAGCCCGTCGTAGCGCCCGCCGCCCATCACCGTGCCCTGGGCGCCGAGTCTGGATGTGACGAACTCGAAGGCGGTGTGGCCGTAATAGTCGAGCCCGCGGACGATGCGTGGGTTCTCCACGAACGGCACCCCGAGCGCGGCCAGGTAGCCCTTCAGCCCGGCATAGAACGTGGCGGCGGCTTCGGTGAGGTGCGCGTTGATGGTCGGCGCGCCGGCGATGATGCGGCGGTCGCCCTCGTCCTTGGAATCGAGGATGCGCAGCGGGTTGCGCTCGAGCCTGGCCAGGCTGTCCTCGGACAGGCCGGCCCGGTGGTCGCTGAAATATTCGACCAGGGCGGCGCGGTAGGCGTCGCGGCTGGCGCGGTCGCCGAGCGTGTTGATCTCCAGCACCACGTCGTCGGCGACGCCGAGCGCCTGCAGGATGTCCCAGCCACAGGCGATCACCTCGGCATCGGCCAGCGGCTCGGCCGAGCCGAGCACCTCGACGTCGATCTGGTGGAACTGCCGGTAGCGGCCCTTCTGCGGCCGCTCGTAGCGGAACATCGGCCCGGTGTAGAACACCTTCTGCGGCAGCGACTGGGTCAGGCCGTTGGTGACCAGGGCGCGGCAGATGCCGGCGGTGGCTTCCGGGCGCAGGGTGAGGCTGTCGCCGCCGCGGTCCTGGAAGGAATACATCTCCTTCATGACCACGTCGGAGGTTTCGCCGAGGCTGCGCGAGAATACGCGGGTGTCCTCGAAGATGGGGGTCGCCCACTCCGCCATGCCGTAGCGGGCCGAGATGCGCCGGGCGGTGTTGACGACGTGCTGGTAGCGGCGCTGGTCCTCGCCGATGAGGTCGCGGGTGCCGCGGACGGGTTGCAGTTCGGTCACGTCATTCGGCCGCCTGTTTGGGCGCGCTTGCTTCAGCGCGGATTGCCGCCACCTTCCTCTCGACCAGTTCGACCACGTGGTCGAGCATCTGCCCGGCCGGAATGGTGTGGTCGGTGCGGCCGGCGGCATACACCATGTGCCGCCCGGCACCGCCGCCGGTGATGCCGATATCGGTCATCAGCGCCTCGCCGGGGCCGTTCACCACGCAGCCGATGATCGACAGCGTCAGCGGCGTTTCGATATGCGCCAGCCGCTCCTCCAGCTGCGCCACGGTGTCGATGACGTTGAAACCCTGGCGGGCGCAGGACGGGCAGGAGATGATCTTCACGCCGCGATGGCGGATGCCGAGCGACTTCAG
>CAIMEK010000907.1 GCA_903839965.1 uncultured Acetobacteraceae bacterium
CCGCGGGCGGCGTCGGCCCAGGCGTCCTCGGCGAGCGCGGCATGCAGTCCCGGCAGGGCGGCCGTCAGGCGCTCGTGCAACATCACTTCGCCGATCACCCCGGTGCTGGCCAGCATGACCTCGCGCGGCTTGCAGCCCACCAATCGCGCCGCCGCCGCCGCCGAAGCCTTCGCCGCCTCGGCGCCGGCCCGGCCGGTGAACACGTTCGCATTGCCGGCATTGACCACCAGGGCGCGGGCGCGGCCGCCCCGCAACGCGGCGCGGCACCAGTCCACCGGTGCGCCGGGGCACTTGCTGCGGGTGAATACCCCGGCCGCGGTGGTGCCCGGCGCCAGCTCCGCCATCACCAGATCGGTTCGCCCCTGGTAGCGGATGCCGGCGGCGACGGCGCCCAGGCGCACGCCTGCCAGGGGCGGCAGCACGGGCAGGTCAACGGCGAGCGGAGAGACGGACGGTGCCATGACGGCGGTTTCCTCGGGCGATCGGCGCCGGTGTGCGGCGCGGGCTATTTTTGCGGCGCGGGGGGCGGTTCGGCGTTGTCGGTCGGGCGCGGCGCCGAGCCGTCGGGGTTGTATTTCTCGATCTTCACGGCGGAGCGGGCGCTGGCCACCAGCTTCTGCACGTTCTCCTGCACCAGCTGGTTGCGCAGCTCGTCGTGGGCCTGCTCGAAGGTAGGAGTGCTGGCGCGGCGTTCCTCCACCTTGATGACATGCCAGCCGTAGCGGGTATGCACCGGCTTGTCGCTGATCTGGCCGGGTTGCAGGGCGAAGGCGGCCGCGGCGAACTCGGGCAGCATGTCGTCCCTCTTGAACCACCCCAGGTCGCCGCCCTGGGCGGCCCCGGGGTCGGTGCTGCGGGCCTTGGCGATGGCGGCAAAATCGCCGCCCTTCTGCAACTCGGCGATGATGGCGACGGCGTCGGCCTCGTTGGCCACCAGGATGTGCCGCGCGTGCACCTCGGCCTCGCCCGGTTTGCCCGCGATGTCGTGATCGTAGCGGCTGCGCACCGCCTCGTCGGTGATCAGGGGGGCGATTTCCCGGTGGAACAGGGCCGATTGCAGCACCTCTTCCTGGGCGCGGGCCATCTGGTGCTGCACAGAGGGGTCCTTGTCCAACCCCTGCTTGCGGGCCATCGCCGCCACCGCCATGTGATCGACCAACTGGTCGATCACCGCCGGGTAGAGCATCTGCAACGGCATGCCGCGGTACTGGGCGGGCAGCTCCTGCACGGCATCCTGCACGTCGCTCAGGTGAACCTCGGTGCCGTCCACGCGGGCCACCACCGGGTCGGCGGCCGCCGGGGCGGCCGGTGCCTGGACCGCCGGGGCCTGCGCAGCCGGGGCCTGGGCACTGGCGGGACCCGCCAGGCCGAACAGGGCCGCCAGCGCGAGCAACGGGGCGGTCAGGGCGAATTGCCGCATGGAGTGGTCCTTCCTGAAACGGGCCGGTGTTATGGCCGAACTGCCCTTTGGCGACAACCGCCGGGAGGCTCCGCGGGGGCGTTGTCGTTGACCGCGCCGGCACGGGGTCCTATCTGACTGGCCTGCCCAACAGACGGAGTGAGGGCGGGGAGCCGGGCAGGGTGGCGCAGCGCCGCGAAGCGGCGTCGCGCCGGCACGGCTGCGCCCGCCACGGAAGGCTTTTTTAATGTTCGCCCGCATCGCCCGCACCATCTTCGGCACGTCGAACGACCGTGCCCTCAAGGCCTATCAGCGCCGGGTACCGGATATCAACGCGCTCGAGCCCGCCATGCAGGCGCTGTCCGACGAGGCGTTGCGGGGCAAGACGGCGGAGTTCCGCGAGCGCCTGGCCCAGGGCGCGACGCTGGACGAGCTGCTTCCCGAGGCCTTCGCGGTGGTCCGCGAGGCCTCTCAGCGCACCCTGGCGATGCGCCACTTCGATGTCCAGATGATCGGCGGCATGGTGCTGCACGAGGGCAAGATCGCCGAAATGAAGACCGGCGAAGGCAAGACCCTGGTGGCCCCGCTGGCGGTCTACCTGAACGCCCTGGAGGCCAAGGGCGTGCACATCGTCACGGTGAACGACTACCTGGCCAAGCGCGACTCCGAGTGGATGGGGCAGATCTACAGCTTCCTCGGCATGACCGTGGGCGTGATCGTGCACGGACTGGACGATGCCGAGCGGCGCGCGCAATACGCGGCGGACATCACCTACGGCACCAACAACGAGTTCGGTTTCGACTACCTGCGCGACAACATGAAATATCGGCTGGACGACAGGGTCCAGCGCGATTTCTGCTTCGGCATCGTCGACGAGGTCGACTCCATCCTCATCGACGAGGCCCGCACGCCGCTGATCATTTCCGGCCCGGCCGAGGATTCCTCCGATCTCTACCGCACCGTCAACGCGGTTGTCCGCCAACTGGTCGAAGACCCGTCGACCTATGACAAGGACGAGAAGTTCCGCACCGCGACACTCACCGAGGAAGGTTCGCAGACCGTCGAGGACATGCTGCGCGCCGCCGGCATCATCACCGAAGGCAATCTGTACGACATTTTCAACGTGACGGTGCTGCACCACGTGCAGCAGTCGCTGCGCGCGCATGCGCTGTTCACCCGCGATGTCGACTACATCGTCCGCCAGGACAAGATCGTGCTGATCGACGAGTTCACCGGCCGCATGATGGAGGGACGCCGCTACTCCGAGGGGTTGCACCAGGCCCTGGAGGCGAAAGAGGCGGTGACGGTCCAGCCCGAGAACCAGACGCTCGCCTCGATCACCTTCCAGAACTACTTCCGCCTGTATCCCAAGCTCGCCGGCATGACCGGCACGGCGCTCACCGAAGCCGACGAGTTCGCCGAGATCTACAAGCTGGAGGTGGTGGAAATTCCCACCAACGTCCCGTGCATCCGCGTCGACGCCGACGACGAGGTGTACCGCACCGTCGACGAGAAGAACGAGGCGGTGGCGACTCTCATCCAGGAGGCCCAGGCGCGCAAGCAGCCGGTGCTGGTGGGCACCGTCAGCATCGAGAAAAGTGAGCACCTGTCGGAAATTCTGAAGAAGCACAAAATCCATCACCACGTGCTGAATGCGCGCTACCACGAGCAGGAGGCGGTGATCGTTTCGCAGGCCGGCTCGCCGGCGGCGGTGACCATTGCCACCAACATGGCCGGCCGCGGCACCGACATCAAACTTGGCGGCAATATCGAGATGCGGCTGAAGATAGAGGCGGCCGGCATCGTCGATGCCGGCGAACGGGCGGCCCGCGAAGCCGTCATCCGCGCGGAGGTCGCGCAGGGCTACGAAACCGTGAAGCAGGCCGGCGGGCTGTATGTGATCGGCACCGAGCGGCACGAGAGCCGGCGCATCGATAACCAGTTGCGCGGCCGCGGCGGCCGCCAGGGCGACCCGGGCGCGTCCAAGTTCTTCCTGTCGCTGGAAGACGACC
>CAIMEK010000908.1 GCA_903839965.1 uncultured Acetobacteraceae bacterium
AGCATGTCCACCATTCACGCCAACAACACGCATGACGCATTGTCGCGCATCGAAAACATGGTGCAGATGAACTCTCTAGGTCTGTCCTCGCAGGCAATTCGTAGCCAGATTGTCAGCTCCGTCGATCTGATCATTCAGGTCGAACGCCATCGCGATGGAGGACGCCGTCTCACACAGGTAACCGACGTATGTGGCCTCGAGGGCGATGTAATTTTAATGAACGACATTTTTCATTTTGAGCTTCAGGGGGAAGGCGCCGATGGACGCCTTCTAGGCGAATACAGGGTCAGCAGACTGCCGCCGAGTTTTCAGGAGCGACTGGTCTATTTTGGAGTCGATCGGGCGTGGGCTGCCGCGTTGGCTGGAGGGGCGAGATGACCAGCGGGCTGATCTGGGTAATGATCGCCATGTCCTTTGTAAGCCTGATCGGATTCGGGTTCAGCGGCTTGCTGGTTTCGCAGGCACAAGGGCGTCGGCAAAAAAGTAAGCAGCGGATGCGCGACCTTATTGCACCATACCGAAAAAGCTACGCGACGCCGACGGAAGTATTCCGTCCCGCTGTTAAAAGCAACAAATCACTTGCGGAGTCGGCAGCCAACGTTTTTGGTTTTCATTTAAACACGGTAGACCAATACCCGGTGAAATGGTGGATTGTGCTCGGCGTCACATTTTTTGCAGCACGGGTTGTGGCGGGATTTATCGTCGACGTCGCGGGTCCGCTGGGCCTGATCGGCTGGCCGATACTATGGGTGGTGATGTGCCGCGGCTTCTTTGGTCAGGTCGTTGGGCGTCGAAGAAAGCTGCTGCTCCGACAATTTCCTGACGCGCTTGCCATGATCGTGCGCTCCGCGCGGGTGGGAGTTCCGGTCCTTGGCGCGATAGCCTCTGTTGCCCGTGAGGCGCAACCTCCGACCTCACTTGAATTCAGTAGATTCGCCGATGAACTGGCTGTTGGTGTGCCGTTGGACGAAGCCGTGACAAGAATGGGAGCGCGAACTGGCCTGGCGGAGTACCGCTTCTTTGCCATCGCGCTCGGTCTGCAAGCGCGAGCGGGCGGGGGTCTGAGCGAGACATTGGAGAATTTGGCCGACCTGATCCGCAAGCGCCAGGCGCTGAAGGAGCGCGGCCATGCGCTGTCTTCGGAAGCCAGGACAAGCGCTTGGATTCTCGGCGGATTACCGGTCGTTTTGGGAGGCGGGATATGGGCGATGAATCCAGGCTACATGTCGGTGCTGGTCACCACCACCCTGGGCCGTACCATCCTCGGTAGTGCCGTGCTCTCGCTCACTTTCGGAGCGCTGGTCATGCGGGCTATCATCAAAAAGAGTTTATCGTGAACCGAACCTGGATGCTCGCTGCCACCGGCGCCGGCACCCTGCTGTTGTTCGCCGCGGCGTTCGCGCTGTTGCAAATGAGTCTCCGCCAGCAGCGTCTGGCCGCACGCATGCAGATTTGCCGGGGACAGGCACCAGTTGCTGCCGCAACACGGCAGGACATGATGAAGGGTGCCTGGTCGCGGGGGCTGGCGGCACTCGGTCAGATGATCCTTCGGACTGGGTTGCTCTCCGTCCGCACGCGGGCGGAATTGGAACTGACCCTGGTTTCGTCTGGATTGCGTGGACGAAACGGTTTGGAAGTGTTCATTGGCAGCAAAATCGGCCTGCTTGTTGGCCTGCCATTACTGGCGATGTTGGTGCTGCGCGGAGTTCATCTACCCTATGGGGTAACCTTAGTGATCCCCGCTGCTGCTTCCGTGGCCGGGCTGCTATTGCCGGACATCGTCGTGCGTTATCGGCGCAAGAAGTACCTTCAAAGGGTGGCGCTCGGGCTGCCCGATGCGCTCGACCTGTTGATGATTTGCGCGCAGGCGGGTCTGGGACTCACCGCGGCCATCGTGCGGGTGGCGGATGAAATGCAGGACGGGCATCAGGACATCGGACTCGAACTGGCGCTGACCGCCAACGAACTGCAGCTCATTGAAACCCGGCGGGCGCTGATGAACATGGGATCGCGCACCGGCATCGACGGACTGGTTCGGCTGGCGAATACGCTCCTCCAATCGATGCAATACGGCACCCCTCTGACCGACGCGATGCGCTCGCTGTCCGCAGAAATGCGGCAGGACACGTTGGTGCGGTTCGAAGCCAGGGCCGCGCGCTTGGGTGTGCTGCTCACGGTTCCCATGATGATCTTCGTTCTTCCTTGCCTGTTTCTCGTTGTCGGAGGCCCCGCCGCGGTTCAGGTCCTAAGTTTAGGAAGTCAGTAACGATGATGCGAATTGTCCCGATTGTTTTGGTGTCGCTGCTTGCCGCCTGTGCGAACCATGATAGCTCGCGATTCGGAAACGGGCAGCCGGGACTGGACGTCGCCCGCGCGGCGCTGTCCGGCGGCTCGCCGAATATCGCCCTGAATGTCACCAGCGCCATCCTGGCCAAGGAGCCCGGCAATGCGCCCGCGCTGGTGAGCCAAGGCGATGCCTTTAGTGCCCTGGGCCGATTGGATGAAGCGCAAGCAAGCTACGCAAAGGCGCTTGCCGGCGATCCGGAGTCGACCGGCGCACAGATCGGATTGGGGCGCTTACGCCTGAGCTCGGATCCGGCACAGGCACAATTGCTTTTCCTGAACGTGCTGCAACGCGAACCGCGTAACACGGTGGCGCTGAACGACCTCGGGATCGCCTACGATCTGCAGAGCAAGCATGCCAGCGCTCAGAGTGCCTACCGCCAGGCTTTGGGCGCCGACCCGGCCATGCGCGCCGCGGAGGTGAACCTCGCATTGTCTATGGCACTGAGTGGGCAGGCGCCGGCGGCGGTGCAATTGCTGAAACCATTGGCGAGCGTTCCAGACGCGACCCGTCGCCTGCGCCACGATTTCGCCGTGGCATTGGCCATGGCGGGCGACAAGCCGGCGGCGGCCCGGATCCTCGGCGCAGACATGACGCCGGAGCAGGTCGACCGCGCTCTGCTGGCTTATGGAGAATTGGCCCAATGAACCTGCTGACCGATCGGCGTGGCTCGGTGGCGCTGATGACAGGCATAATGGCGCCCGTCATGGTCATGGCGCTGGCAATGGGAATTGAGGTGACATCCTGGTCCGTGACGAATGTGGACCTGCAGCGTGTCGCCGATGTTTCGGCTTGGGCGGGAGCGAGGCAGTATGTCGCTACTCAAAACTCCCAGACCGCAACCCAAACCGCGGCCGATCTGGCCGAGATCAACGCCGCCTCGGGCACATCCACCCGGACCTGGAATGCGACGACGTTGACCACGTCGGACAATTTGATTACCGCGCAGGTCGTGACCGGGGTGAGGAACGCCACTGACACGGCGGTCAAAGTGACCGTAAAGCGGAGCATCGCCAAGTCGCTTTCACGCATTTTCCCCAGCAGTCAATCCTCCGTGACGATTTCCGCGACAGCGATAGCCGAGATTGTCAGCTCCGTAGCAGGTCCTCAACCCTGCCTCGTCGCACTGCAGACAAATTCAGGCGGAGTAGCAAACGACATAAACCTTTCAGGCTCACCCAACGTCACGTCCAACAATTGCTCTGTCCGCTCAAATTCCGGAATATCTTTAACGGGCACCTCCAGTCTCAACGTCGCAGGAACCTATGCGGCAGGAGCTATATCAATACCGAACTGGAATCCAACTGCGATTACGGGTGGAACGTACCCGAATTCCGGCACAATATCTGACGCTTACGCAAGCAATACTGTGGTGCAGAATGCGTTATCTGCATTGGCTGCCGGAACGACTCCCGGACCGGTGATTGCAGATCCCAATACAAGCTGGAAAACGCAGACCATCACTCCCGGGACGTATGCCAGCTTGACTCTCGGCGGATCGTCGAACGTTACCCTCAGTCCAGGAACGTATTACGTCAAGGGTAATGTGACGTTCAATGGCGCGGCCATAGTAACTGGAAGCAACGTCACGATCATATCTTTGGGAACGTTGACGGACACGGCCAGTGCCTCGGCGTCACTTACAGCCCCGACGACGGCATCCGGCATTGGAATTCCAGGCATGTTATTTGCCAGCAAGGCGACCGGGCAAAGCAAATTCAGCGGAAACGTCGCTTTCCCTCTGTCTGGAGTTATATACTATCCAAACGGAAATGTCACGTTCAGCGGAAGTGTCGACGTCAATAACAATGCATCCGCATGCGGCGAAGTTATTGCTGGGTCGATTACAATAACCGGCTCATCGAATCTTTCCACGACGGGCTGCGCAACATACGGGACAGTGAATTTCGGCAGTTTGCCGAACTCATCGTCCATCGCGCTCGTTCAATGAACGGGCACCGTTCATCGTGGGCCGGCGATCAACGCGGCGTCGCGGCGCTGGAGTTCGCCCTTGTCGCCCCGGTGCTGCTGCTGTTGCTGGGCGGCGTAACAGATTTCGGGCTGATAATGTCGGGCAAAAGCCAGTTGGCAAATGGGGTCGCCCAAGGCGTCCAATACGCACTCCTGCAGGGGCCCGGCGTGTCCGCCGCAAATGTCAAGGCCATGGTGCAGACCGGGTCATCGCGCTCCGGGCTTAAGGCTTCCGTGACCGCAACCATAACCGGCCCGGCATGTTACTGCGTGGCGGGCCAGCCGGCGGCCTTGGTCACTTCTTCCCCCGCGTTGTCCGCCAGTTACGCGTGCACGGGCACTTGCCCCTCTCCAGCCATGGCACCCGGCGTCTTTGTGACCATCGCCGCGAGCTATGTGTATCAGCCATTGATGCCGTTTTACAGCAAACTTGCAAACACGACGGTGCATGAAACCGCGACAGCGAGACTGCAATGATCGGTTTCAGGAAGCTGCCACGGCGGTGCGGCGGCGCGACCGCGATCGAATTCGCGTTGGTCGCCGGCATATTCCTGCCCCTGTCCTTCGCAATCCTCGATGCCGGATTGCTGTTGTGGACAAAAGGAGCATTGCAGTCCGTCGCCGCACTCACGGCACGCTGCGCGGCGATCACATCCGCCAACTGCACGAGTGCACAGCAATTCGCCGTCACCGGCGCGGGCAAATGGGTATTTCCCGGGATCATAACCGCGGCGAATGTCACTCCGGCCCCCGCAATCGTGTGCATCTCCGGTGCCTCCTTCATGAAGGTGACGATCACCTGCCAATATTGGGCCGGAGTGTTGCTCCCGCCGCCGTTGAACGGCCACACACTGACCGCCGTCGCGTACTTCCCGGTTGCGGCCTCGCCATGCTGACAATGCGCGCATCAACCAAAGTTGGAGCGGGTGTGCAGGAAGAAGGCCTCATCAATTGGATCGTGGAAGCCCGTACCTGTAGAAATCCAATTCGTCATGCCTAACTCGCACGCACGGCGATGCCGGTTGGCGCCATGGCCGCACGGGACGGCCATGGTCTCGCGGTTCGGCCGGGGATGGCGGGCAACCGCGGCCGGCTTTGTAATGGCCGCCGCAGGCGCGATACAGCCCGTTCTGGCGGTGGAAGCCGGTGGCGCAGCCGCGTGTCAGCGCGCGGGGTTGGACGCGGAGCGTGAGTTGAAGTTGCCGTCTGGTCTTCTGCTTGCCATTGGTGTGGTCGAAAGCGGGCGGTGGGACCCCATAACCGGCCGCGTGGCGGCCTGGCCCTGGACGATCACCGCCAACGGCGTCGGACAGGTGTTCGACAGCCCCGCCGAGGCGACGGCCGCGACGCGGGCACTGCAGGAGCGCGGCGTGACTTCGGTCGACGTGGGGTGCTTTCAAATCAACCTGCGCCACCACCCGGCGGCCTTTACGAACCTGGATGAGGCATTCGACCCACAGGCCAACGCCGTCTACGCCGCCCGCTTCCTTTCGGCGCTGCGCGCGCGGACCGGCAGTTGGCAGAATGCCGTGGCCGCCTATCATTCGGCATCGCCCGAGCGCGGCGGCCCCTACCGCGACCGTGTTTTGGCAGGCTTGACCCAGACCAGCATGCTGCCCGTCGCAGTCGGGCCACGCGTCGAGCGCGTGATGGTCTGGACGCCGGCGCCTGTGACGAACCAGGTGCAGGTGTGGAAGCCGACCGCTCCAGGGCTGGCGCCCAGCATCATATCGTTCGGGCCGCCGTCCAGCAGGTTGCACACGCCTGTGCCGATTATCAGGATACTGAAGCCGGCAAACTGAAGCCGCTCAGTGGCGTCCGCCACTCGTATCGGTCGGCCGAAACGGCGGTAGGATTCGCTTTACCGTTGCGCATGGCCTGGTGGCTGAACACGATGCCGCCGACACGAAATATTTTGCCCGGGTCGCGCAAGCCAATGCCCCTTGAGAAAAGCTAGGCTGCCTGGCCTGGCTATACGGATGGGCCGTAAAGCTGAATAGAAGTTAACGAATTCCCCACCTATTTATATCGTCAAGGAGAAGGCATCAACCACAGGCAGCCGACTCCTTACAGGCAACGACAACAACAACCCCAACGGAGTTAAACCCATGTTCGCTTATCTGATGACCTGGATGCAGCTCAGGACCGATCGTCGCGCTGTGACGGCTATCGAATACGGCCTAATCGCCTCCTTGGTGGCGGTCGTCATCATCGGCGGCGTCACGGCCGTCGGCGGCTCACTCAGCACCGTGTTTACCTCAGTGTCGGGCGCGCTTTAAACTTGGTTGTGCACGGCGCCTTCGCAAGAGGGCGCCATATCGCTTCTCTTTGCTCGAGGCTCGGTCTTTCATCGAGGAAAAGGCGGCAGTTACTTGCCGCCGGCTCCTTGCGGGCACCCCAACGGAGTTGAACCCGTGTTCGAATATCTGATGATCTGGATGCTGCCGAGAACCGGTCATCGCGCCATGACGGCTTTTGACTACGGCATGATCGCCGCGTTGATCGTGGGAGTCATCGTCCCCGCCCTCGCGCTCGCCGGCACCGATCTCGCCGCCACGTTCAACGCCCCGATTGCCGAGGTCTAAGCAAATCAGCTGTACAGGGCTCTGTCGCATGCAGACCTGACGGAGAACGCTCGTGTCGCAGGCATACGCCACTCAGCCGACCACGGACGCTTCGACGGGCACCACGTTGGCCTTCTCGAACATCATGGGCAGCGCGACCGAGGGCATGGCAGCCGATGTACTTCCCGCAATCGACAAAATCAACACGGCCACCGTTTCGAGAATGCTGACGGGCAGCCGAGCCATCCCGGTTGCCTTGGTCCGCGAGGGCAGGTTGGTCTTCGTCAATTTCGCCTTTACGGCACTGTTCCGCACTGGCGCGGCCATCGCCGGGTTGGCCCTGACCGACTTGATTGCCGCGCAAGGCCAGGCAGCTCTGGGCAAGCTGCTGTCCGGCCCCGCCGAGACGCCGGTGACCTTCCAGGGGCGGGCGGTCCGGCTCGATGGCTCGTCGTTCGACGTCGAACTGCTGCTCGCCCGCGAAACGCTCGATGGCGTGCCGATGTTCTGTGTGTTCGCCGCGGATGTCACCTGGCGCCGATTGTTTGAGAGGCACCTGAGCGACCTCGCCTTCACCGACATACTAACGGGGCTGCCGAACCGGGCGCGGATATTGGACGGGCTGCGCGATGCCGTCGTCGAGGCCCGGAGCGACAATTCGGGGTTGGCGGTGTTAATGGCGGATCTGGACGGCCTGAAGCGCGCCAACGACACCTTCGGCCACCAGGCCGGCGACTTCGTCCTGCAGGCGTCGGCGCAGCGCTTTCTGGGATGTCTGCGCGACCGCGACACGCTGGCCCGGCTTGGCGGAGACGAATTCTGCGCCGTGCTGCCGCGGATCAGCAACCGCAGCCAGGCCGAGACGATTGCGGCCCGCCTTGTCGGGGCTGCTCATCAGCCGATTTCCATCAATGGGCAGAACGTACGCGTGAGCGTCAGCGTCGGCATTGCCCTGTTTCCCGCCCATGGTTCCACCGGGGATGCGCTGATCGCCGCCGCGGACGCGGCCCTCTATGAAGCGAAGAGG
>CAIMEK010000909.1 GCA_903839965.1 uncultured Acetobacteraceae bacterium
CGCCGCCCGAAGCGCCGTCGCGTCAAAATCACTCCGGAGCGGAATGGCCATGGCGAACCTCCATCGTTCACCATCCTGAGAATCATAGCCGCGCCGCGCCGCGGAAAACACGAACGAGTCAACCCTTCAGGGCACTGGTATTACGGTACGTCGGTTTGCGCTCGCCATGCACGCCGAGGACGGCCGCCACGAGGCGCCCGCCGCTGATGCGCTCGGTCGAGGCCTCTTCCGGCGAACCCAGCCGTACATTTATTCGGCCGAGGAGATTGGGAGGCTGATGGAGGCGGCGGCTGCGCTCGGCCCCGCCGGCACGCTTCGGCCGCTTACATACGTCACGCTGTTCGGCTTGCTCGCCGCGACCGGCATGCGGATATCCGAAGCTCTGGCTTTGCGGCTCTGCGATCTCACCGACGACGGACTGATCATCAACAAGACCAAGTTCAAGAAGAGCAGGCTTATTCCACTCCATCCCACGACTCGCGCCGCTATTGATCGGTATCTCTCGGCACGCCTGGCGATCATCGCGGACACCGCTGCTCTGTTCGTATCCAACGCCGGAACTCCGCCTCGCTATGACACCGTCAGCGCGTTGTTCCGCCAAATCTCGCGCAAGATCGGGTTGCGGGGCGAGCCAGGCCAGTCGGGACCGCGCATCCACGACCTGAGACATAGCTTCGCCGTGAGGTCGCTCGAACATTGTCCATGCAACGACGACGCTGTATCGCGTCACATCCTCGCCCCCAGCACCTATCTCGGTCACGCCCATGTTAGCGATACCTATTGGTATCTTCAGGCCACGCCCGGCCTGATGGCACAGCTCGCCGATGCCGGTGAAGCATTCGGCCGGACAGGTGCGGCATGACCGCGCTCGCACCATCTCTGTCCCGGTTCCTCGGCGAGCACCTTCCGCGCGATCAGCGCGCTAGCCCACACACCTGTGACGCCTAAGCCTACAGTTTTCAGCTGCTTGTGACATTCGCGGCGCGGCAACTTCACAAAGCGCCGTCGCGGCTGGAGGTCGAGGATGTCGGTGTACCGATGATCCTGGCCTTCCTCGATCACATCGAACAGGATTGCGGCAATATGGCGCGATCACGCAATGCTCGACTGGCAGCGATCAGGTCGTTCTTCCGGCTCATCGAGTATCGTGTGCCCGCATGTCTCGATCAGTCGCTGCGCGTCCGAGCAATCCCGATGAAGAAAGCCGACGAAGCCTTGGTCGCTTCGCTGACCCGGGGGGAGATTCAGGCGCTGATCGACGCGCCCGATCCCAGGACCCTATCCGGTGCCCGAGACCGTGCGATGCTCCATCTCTCCTTTTCGGCGGCCCTGCGCGTCTCGGAGCTGGTCGGACTACGTCTCGATCAACTCGACCTGCGAAGTCGCTGTACGATCCATGTCATCGGCAAAGGTCGGCGAGAGCGCGTGCTCCCGCTGTGGAAGGAGAGCGTGGTCGCGCTCCGGGCCTGGCTCGCCGTCCGTCAGCAGCGGCGAGATGAGGCGCTATTTCTCAACGCCACCGGCCTGACCATGACCAGATCCGGGTTCGAATACATCCTCGGCAAGCACGTGGCCACCGCCGCCCAGCGCCTCCCGTCCATCGCGACCAAGCGCGTGACACCCCATGTCCTGCGCCACAGTTGCGCAATGCATATGCGGCAGGCCACGCGCGACCTTCGAAAGGTAGCGCTGTGGCTGGGCCATGCCAGCCTCCAAAGCACCGAGACCTATCTGCGCGCCGACCCGACAGAAAAGCTCGAAGCCTTGGCCGCCACAGCCGCGCCGACGCTACAGCCAGGCAAGTTCAGGCCGCCGGACAGGCTCATCGCCATGCTGAAGGAACAGCGTCACCCTCAAAAATTATGCTGAGTGACAAGGAGGCCAGCTCCTGGGCGGCCCCCGCGTCACTGCCCCGGACTCCACATAATCCCGCGCGCCGCATAACGGCGCTTATGTGGAGCTCCACATAAGTGCCGTGGCATGCGTAGCCAGGAGCTACAGGTTCAGGAGGGGCTCGGCCGCGACCCTTTCGGTGGCGACGTCTTTTTCTTCCGCGGGCGTAGTGGTTCGCTCATCAAGGCGATCTGGCATGATGGGATCGGCCTGTCGCTGTATGCTAAGCGTCTTGACCGTGGACGGTTCATCTGGCCGCAGACGGTGGACGGCGTGGTGTCTCTGACCATGGGCCAGGCGAGCTAATTGCTCGAGGGGATCGACTGGAGAAATCCGCAGCAAACATGGCGCCCCCAAGCAGCTGGATGAGCCAAAAATTTCGTTTGGAGTGCAAGATATAGTTGTCGCACGCGGGCACTTTATGATTCCATCCTGGGGTGGACGAGGCCATTGCAGATCTGCCAGACGACATCGATGCACTGAGGGCGGCACTGATCGCCTCACGTGCCAGGGCTGCCCGCGTCGAAGCTGAAGCCGCCGCAGCTCGCGCGCAGCTGAAACTGGAGGAGGCGGAGAGTTCCGCCACCGAAGATGAGCTGGCCGCCGAGAAGGCGGCAGCCAAGACCAGTCAGGTGTCGGCGTTCAGCCGTCGGCGGCCGGCGGGCAAACCGTTCCCGGCACATCTGCCGCGCGAACGGGTCCTCGTCCCCGGGCCGACCTGCTGCGCCTGCTGTGGCGGAACGCGGCTGTGCAAACTGGGTGAGGATATTACCGAGACGCTGGAGGTGATCCCACGCCAGTGGAGTGTGATCCAGCACGTGCGCGAGAAGCTCTCGTGCCGCGACTGTGAGAAGATCAGCCAGGCGCCGGCGCCGTTCCATGTCATCCCGCGCGGCTGGCGGGACCAAGCCTGCTGGCAATGATCGCCTTTGAGAAATTTGGGCAGCACCAGCCATTGAACCGGCAGGCCGAACGCTATGCACGCGAAGGTGTGCCATTGAGCTTGTCCACTCTCGCCGGTCAGGTGGGGGCGATTTGCACGGTGATGCAGCCGATCTTCGAGCGCATCGAGGCGCACGTATTCGCCGGCGAGCGACTGCACGGTGACGACACCACCGTGCCGGTCCTGGCCAAAGGCAAGACTGACACCGGGCGATGTTGGGTTTACGTGCGTGACGATCGGCCGTTCGCAGGACCGGCGCCACCAGCTGGCGTGTTCTACTATTCGCGCGACCGTCGCGGTGAGCACCCGCAGCGACATTTGGCGCGATGGGCGGGTATCTTGCAGGCCGATGCCTATGGCGGTTACGACGCACTGTATGGTGCCGACCGAAGTCCTGGGCGAATCCGCCAGGCCCTGTGCTGGAGCCACGGCCGGAGGAAGCTATTCGAGTTGGCGGACATTGCCGAAGCGGCGCGCCGAAAGGCACGCGGCAAGACCGCCATCATCTCGCCGATCGCCTTGGAGACGGTGAAGCGCATCGATGTGCTGTTTGACATCGAGCGCGACATCAGTGGCCGCTCCGCCGCCGAACGGCTGGCGCTACGCCAGCAGCTGAGCGCTCCCCGTGTCGCCGAGCTGGAGAGGTGGATGCGTGAACAGCGTGCCAAGCTGTCGCGTCACGATCCGGTGGCCAAGGCGCTCGATTACATGCTCACCCGCTGGACCGCCTTCACCGGCTTCCTTGACGATGGCAGGATCTATCTGACCAACAATGCAGCCGAGCGCGCTCTGAAAGGGTTGGCTCTGGGACGCCGGTCATGGCTGTTCGCCGGTTCTGACCGCGGAGGCGTGCGGGCGGCAATGATGTACAGCTTGATCATGACGGGTCGGATGAACGACGTTGATCCGCAGGAGTGGCTCAGTGACGTGCTGGCGCGCATCGCTGACCATCCCGCCCAAAGGCTCGATGAACTGCTCCCCTGGAATTGGCAATCTCCTACCAGGTATAAGGCGGCCTGATCATGGCGGCACAAAGCGCGGTCTTCACCATAGCTCGTGTCGCGGAGATGCTGGGCGAGGATGTCGATTGGCTATCGGATGTCGCCCTAGAAATGGACCCCGAGGACGGACGCCTGACCGTCTATGACGTCAACGCCGAGGGTACGACCGCGTTCACCGACTTCGGGATCGAGAGCCTCAAGGAGCTCATCGAAATCCACAAGGCCAACCCCAGCATCATCGAAGGCTACCGAAAGCGCGGTTGACATGCGGTCCCGTGGACGCCCCGCGGTGTTCACCGAAGGCTTACCGCCGTTTCGAGAGGAGTGCTGAGCTCCGAATTCCGTGCGGAGGCGCGGTTTCACGCTGACTTGCTGGCGGTGGCGTAGACCGTACGGCCCGGCATCGGTGCGAGTTCAAACCCGACCACCGCCTTGCGGATGGCGGCGACCTCCTTCAACTGCAGCATGAAAGCGAATGGACTGCGCTGCTGATGGTCGCGTTGCATCATCTCGTACTCTGCCATTCGCTTGGCGGCGTCGGTCTCGCGCGCGGCGGCAACCGCTCGGTCGCTGAGATCCATATCCTGCCACGAGCTGCGCCAGGCCACGGTGCGGTTTTTCGCGTTGTCGGTGTTGTCCGGGTTGACGTTGAAGACCTCGGCGTTGGTGTTCGGGTCGTAATAGTCCGGCCCCCAACCGAGCAGGGCAAGCTGATGCTGGCGGGCACGGGTTCGCGTGAACACCTGCCGGGCTTCGCCGGCGATCAGAGTCACCCTGATGCCGATATCGGCGAAGTTGGCCTGCAGGGCCTGGGCGATGTCGGCGATCGGCTGGGCCGAGGCGTGGTCCATCGTCACCGCGAAGCCGCCGGCCAGGCCGGCCTTGGCGAGCAAATCCCTGGCACGGGCGGTGTCGCGGTGGAACGGCAGGTCGTCGACCGCCGCCGGGAAGCCTTCGGGCAGGAAGCTCTGGTGTGGCTGCAGGCTGAACGGGGCGATGTTCTTCTGGATGCCGTCATAGTCGATCGCCCATTTGATGGCCTGTCGCACCTCGGGCCTGGCAAGCTCGGGTTGGTTCTGGTTCATGGCGACGTAGAACAGAGACCCCCGCAGTGCGCTCGAAAGGCGGAGGCGGGGATCGCCCTGGGCGGTGCGCAGTTGCTCGGTTTGCAGGTCACGCGCGATATCGATGTCGGCCTTCTGCAGTTGCAGCAGTTGCGCCGAGGGATCGGCGATGTGCTTGACGATGACGCGCCGCAGCTTCGGCGGCTCCAGCGCGTACGGGTTGGCCTCGTACAGCACTGTCTCGCTCGCCTTCCAGTTGCGCAGCACGAAGGAGCCGCTGCCCGCGCTGTGCGTCTTCAGCCACTGGTTGCCCAGGTCGTCGCCCTGCGCATTGGCGAGCGCCTCGGCGCGCTCGACGACGCTCGCCACGTTGGCGGTGAGGCAATACAGCAGCAGCGTCGGCGCCACCTGCTCGCCCGCGGTCAGCACCAGTGTGCGCGGATCCTTCGCCACGATGCGGGCTTCGACGTTCTCTTTCGTGAAGCCGAACTGGTTGATGATGAAGGCGGGGGTCTTGCTCAGCTTGACGGCTCGTTGCAGCGAGAACGCCGCGTCGTCGGCGGTCACCGGCTTGCCGGAGGAGAACTTCGCTTCGCCGCGCAGGTGGAAGGTGAAGGTCACGCCGTCGCTGGCGACCTCCCATTTGTCAGCGAGCGTGCCCTTGAGGCCGTGCGTATTGCCCGGATCGGCCATCAACAGACGGTCGTAACAATTGCCGATCGTCTCGCCAGAGAGCACCTCGAAGCCTTCCCCGGGGTCGAGGCTGAGGATCCCGTCGAGCTGCTGCCCGACGACCAACATATCCTTCGGTGCCTCGGCGTTGGCGGGAATCAGCGGCAAGGCGGCGGTCGCGGCCGATGCGACCATCAGATGGCGGCGGGTCAGCATGGAGCGCTCCTTTCGGACTTGTCCGAGAATAGACGCCGGCTGGAAGGTCGCCACAAGTCAGATTAGCGGTTGTGTGGCCCTCTCAAACGGCATTATACTAAAGCTTGGTGACGGCGACTCATTGGGGGGATTTCCCGACGCGGGGGTGATGTGATTCAAGGCTGGCGGACGCGGGAGTTCGCCATGGTGGTTCCGCTGAGGACTGATTTTGATGCGGCGAGGGTGCGCCAGGCGGCGCG
>CAIMEK010000910.1 GCA_903839965.1 uncultured Acetobacteraceae bacterium
GGCCGCGGCACCGCGACGCTGGACGGGCTGGCGATCGCCTGGGCGGTGCTCGAGGCGTTGCACAACACCATCCGTTGCCGGGTCATCTTCGCCACCCACTTCCACGAACTCGCCCGCCTGACCGCCGAACTGCCGCGGCTGGCGCCGCACACCATGCGGGTGAAGGAGTGGAAGGGAGAGGTGGTGTTCCTGCACGAAGTGGCCGAGGGCGCCGGCGGGCGAAGCTGGGGGGTGCACGTGGCCGGGCTGGCCGGGGTGCCGGCGCCGGTGGTGCGGCGGGCGGCCGGATTGCTGGCGGCGTTGGAAAACCGTGCCGGCGACCTCACCGATGCCGGCGCCTTACCCTTGTTCGCCGCGGCGCAGCCGTCGCCCGGCCCCTCCCCCGCGCCGGACCCGCTGCGTGCCGCCCTGGAGGCGCTCGATCCGGACCGGCTGACGCCGCGCGAGGCGCTGGCGGCGCTCTATCGGCTGGCGGCGATGCTGCCATCCGAAGCGCGGCCTGTCGCCGCGCGCACCGACCCGATAACATAAACGGATGTCCGTGCCGATTCCCCTCCCGGCCGATCCCGCCGCCGCCACCGCCGTGCTGGCAGAAGCACTGGCCACGGTTGCCGAGGAGGCCGGCGGAACGATCCCGCGCGACGCGGCGCTGGCCGCCTTCCGCCGCCACCTGGCGCGCGCGCAGAACCTGGTGCGCGAGAATTTCGAGCACGGCGACATCTCCGGCCTGCCGGCGGCGCGGCTGCTGGCGGCGCTGACCGACGGGATGCTCACCACGCTGCACGGCTACGCGCTGTCGCTGCACCTGCCGGACGGCGTGCCCACCGCGGCCGGGACGGAAGCCCTCACGGTGGCCGCCACCGGCGGGTACGGCCGTGCCGAGCTGGCGCCGTTCAGCGACATCGACCTGCTGTTCCTGACCGCCCCCGAGCCCGCTCCGGCGGCGCTGCGGACGGTCGAGTTCATGCTCTACTTCCTGTGGGACCTCGGCCTGAAGGTGGGCCACGCCACCCGCTCGGTGGCGGACTGCCTGAGCGAGGCGACCGGGGATGCCACCATCCGCACCTCGCTGCTCGACGCCCGCCACATCGCCGGCGACGCCGCCCTGTTCGGCGAATTCGCCAGGGCCTTCCGCGCCGCCTGCACCGCGGCAGGGCCGCACGGCTTCATCGACGCCAAGCAGGCCGAGCGCGACGCGCGCCACCGGCGCTACGGCGATTCTCCCTTCGTGGTCGAACCGAACATCAAGGAAGGCCGCGGCGGGCTGCGCGACCTGCAGACGCTCTACTGGATCGCGCGGTACGCCTTCGCCATCGGGTCGATGGACGAACTGGCCGACCCGAAAGGCCCGGCCGGCGAACTGCTGACCGAATTCGAGGCCCGGCTGGCACGCCGCTCGCTCGACTTCCTGTGGACGCTGCGCTTCCATCTGCACTACGTCGCCGGCCGCGCCGAGGAGCGGCTGACCTTCGACCTGCAGCCCGTGGTGGGCGCGCGCATGCGCTACACGCGGCACGGCCGCCAGGACGGGGTGGAGCGCTTCATGCGCCACTACTTCCTGACCGCGCGCGAAGTGACCCGGCTGACCGACGTGCTGGAACCGGCGCTGCTGCGCGCCGCCCTCGGCCCGCCGGCGCATGCCCAGGAGACCGACACCCAGCTGTTCAACGCCGGCTTCGTGCTGGCCGACGGCATGCTGATGAGCGCCAAGGGCCGCGCGTTCTACGAAGAGCCGGTGCAGATGCTGCGCATTCTGCAGGTGGCGCGCGACCGCGGGCTGCGACTGCATCCGCTGGCCATGCGCGCGCTGATCCGCCACGAGCGGCGCGCGGTGGAGCTGCGCGGCGACCCGGTGGCCTCCGAGCTGTTCCTCGACCTGATGTGCGGCGCCGAGCACAGCAAGTCCGACGGCGCGGTGTGGCTGAAGGTGCTGAACGAGGCCGGCATCCTGGGGCGGCTGCTGCCGGACTGGGCGCGCATCGTCGGGCAGATGCAGTTCGACACCTACCACGTGTTCACCGTCGACGAGCACACGATCGAGGCGATCAGCGTGCTGAACGCGATGGAGCGCGGCGAACTGGCGCAGGTGGCGCCGGTGGCCTCCGGGCTGGTGAACAACCTGCAGTCGCGCCGCGCGCTCTACGTGGCGGTGCTGCTGCACGACCTGGCCAAGGGCCGCGGCGGCGACCATTCCGAGATCGGCGCCGACCTGGCGCTGGAGGTGGGGCCCACGCTCGGCCTGACCGCCGAGGAGACCGATACGACGTCGTGGCTGGTGCTGCACCACCTGCTGCTCAGCCACACCGCGTTCAAGCGCGACATCGACGACGCCAAGACCATCCTCGACCTTGCCGAGGTGATCCAGTCGCCGGAGCGGCTGCGGCTGCTGCTGGTGCTGACGGTGGCCGACATGCGGGCGGTGTCGGCCAAGGTGTGGAACGGCTGGAAGGCGACGCTGCTGCGCGAGCTGTACTCGCGGGTGGCCGAGGTGCTGGCCGGCAGCCTTTCCACCGCCGAGCGCGACGTGCGCGTGCACCGGGCCAAGGAAGCGGCGATGCTGCTGTTGCGCGACTGGCCGCCGGAGGCGCGCGAGCAGTTCCTGTCGCTGGGCTATGCCGGCTACTGGCTGGGCTTCGATGCCGAGGCGCACGCCCGCCACGCCCGCATGATCCGCGACGCCGAGGCGCGCGCCGCCCCGCTGACGGTGGAAACCCAGCCGCTGCCGGCGCGCGCGGTGACCGAGGTGACGGTGTATGCCGCCGACCATGCCGGACTGTTCAGCCAGATCGCCGGCGCCCTGGCGGTGGCCAGCGCCTCGATCGTCGATGCGCGCATCCACACGCTGACCAACGGCATGGCGCTGGACACGTTCTGGATCCAGGACGCCGCCGGCGGCGCCTTCGACGCGCCGCACCGGCTGGCGCGGCTGTTCGTGCTCATCGAGCAGGCGCTGACCGGGCGCATCAAGCTGAGCGCCGAGATCCGCAAGGCCTCGAAGGCGCTGCTGGGCCGGCGCGTGCGCGCCATCCATGTGCCGCCGCGGGTGGTGATCGACAACCACGCCTCCAATACCTACACGGTGCTGGAAATAAATGGCCGCGACCGGCCGGGGCTGCTGTACGACATCACCGCCGCGATCAGCGAGCAGGGGCTGCAGATTGCCTCCGCCCATGTCAGCACCTACGGGGTGCGCGCCGTCGACGTGTTCTACGTCAAGGACGTGTTCGGCCTGAAGGTGGAGAACGAGCGCAAGCTGCCGCAGTTGCGCGAGGCCTTGCTGGCGGCGCTGAGCGGCCTCGACGACGCGGCCGCCCCGCTGCCGGTGCCGAAACGGCGGCGCACGGACCTGGCTTAGGCCGCGATCGGCGAAGCGAAGGAACCCCGCGAATGCGCCAGTCCCTGTTCGTCATTCTCCCCGTGCTGGTGGGCCTGGCCGCCCCGGCCGGCGCCGCCGACCTGACGCTGAGGCGGGCGATGCTGTCCTCGGCCGGCGTGGGCTATTTCGAGTACGAAGCCGAGGTGGAAGGGGCCGCCACGCTCGGCCTCGACCTGCCGCTCGAGCTGGTCGACGACGTGCTGAAATCGCTGGTGGTCTACGACAGCGCCGGCAGCATCGGCGGCATCGAGCTGCCCGGACGCGACGCCACCCGTTCGGCCTTCGCCGATGTTCCGCTCGGGCCGGAAGCGCTGGATTCGCCGCTGGAGTACCTGAACGCCCTGCGCGGCGTGGTCGTCGAGGTCAGCGGTCCGCGGCCGATGACCGGCCGCCTGCTGCATGCCGAACGCATGCGCGAGGCCGCCCGCGAGCCCGCCGACACCGGGGTGCCCCGCACCCGCGTCACCCTGCTCGCCGCCGACGGGCTGCGCCAGTTCGTGCTGGAGGACGCCGACGCCGTGACGGTCGCCGACCCGGTGCTGCGCGGGCGCATCGATCGCGCGCTGGAAGCGCTGCGGCGGGATGCGCGCAGCGACGTGCGCCACGTGACCATCCGCAGCGACGGCGTTGGGCGGCGCACGGTTCGGGTGGGCTATGTCGCGGTGGCGCCGCTGTGGAAGACGTCGTACCGCCTGGTGCTGCCGGCCGGGCAGGAGGGTGCAAAAGCGCGGCTGCAGGGCTGGGCGGTGCTGGAAAACGCCACCGGCGCCGACTGGAACGGCGTGGAGCTGTCGCTGCAGTACGGCAACCCCGTCACCTTCCACCAGGCGATCTACCGTTCCTACTATGTCGAGCGGCCCGAGGTGCCGGTGCAGATCCTCGGCCGCCTGCTGCCCGACATCGACACGCGGGCGCGCCTGGCCAAGTCCGCCGACGCGGCGGAGGCCATGCCCGCGCCGCCGCCGCGGCCCGCCGCGAGGGCGGCGCCCACGGGCCAGGCGCA
>CAIMEK010000911.1 GCA_903839965.1 uncultured Acetobacteraceae bacterium
ATCGGCATAGACGTCACATAAGGATATCTTTATAGGCGCACAAGTCATGGACACACTCCTCAGCGCCCTGCGCGCCTGCGCCGAACCGACCCGCCTGCGCATCCTCGCGCTGGCGGCGCGCGGCAGCTTCTGCGTCATGGAATTCACCGAAATCCTCGGCCAGTCCCAACCCCGGCTGTCGCGCCACCTGCGCCTGCTCGGCGAGGCGGGACTGCTGGAGCGCGAGCGCGAAGGGGCGAATGTGTGGTTCGCCCTGCCGCCGCCGGAAACGGTGGGCGGCTCGCTGGCCCGCGCGGTGCTGGAACGGCTGCCCGAGGACGACGCCACGCTGGTGGCCGACCGCCGGCAGGCCGCCCGCGCCCTGGCCGAACGGGCGCGCGAGGCCTCCGAGAGCTTCCGCCGCAAGGGGGCCGACTGGGACGAGATGCGTGCCCTGGAACTGCCGGCCGCCACCGTGGAGGCGGCGCTGCTCGGCCTGCTGCCGGAAGGCACGCTGGGGCGCCTGCTCGACATCGGCACCGGCACCGGGCGGCTGCTGGAGGTGCTGGCGCCGCGGGTCAGCGCGGGACTGGGGATCGATGCCAGCCGGGCCATGCTGGCGCTGGCGCGGGCACGGTTGGCGCGGCCCGGGCTGACCCATTGCGCAGTGCGCCTGGCCGACATGTACCGCTTGCCGCTGCCCGACGGCCGCTACGATTTGGTGGTGCTGCAGATGGTGCTGCACTACGCCGAGGACCCCGCCGGGGCGCTCGCCGAGGCGGCGCGCGCGCTGCGGCCGGGCGGGCGGCTCCTGGTGGTGGACCTGGCCGCGCATTCGCGCACCGACGTGATGGCGCGGCTGGCGCATCGCTGGCCCGGTTTCGACGACGCCGCGATGGACGACCTGTTCGCCCGCGCCGGCCTGGCGCCGGCCGCCCCGGTCGGCGTGCCCGGCGCGCTCGAGGTGCGGCTGTGGCCGGCGGTCCGGGTGCGCCGCGACGCCCGCTCCGACCGGCTCGCGGAGACCGCGCCATGAGCCGCCCGCATCTGCTGGACGCCCTGCGCGCGCATGTGCTGCTGGCCGACGGCGGCACCGGCAGCCGCGTGCAGGCGATGACGCTGGACGTCGAAGCCGATTACTGGGGGCGCGAGAACTGCACCGACGTGCTGGTGCTGTCGCGCCCGGACCTGGTGCGCGACATCCATCGCGGCTACTTCGCCGCCGGCGCCGACATGGTGGAGACCAACACCTTCGGCGCCTCGCCGGTGACGCTGGGCGAATTCGACCTGGCCGAGCGGGCCTTCGAGATCAACAAGGCGGCCGGCGAACTGGCGCGCGAGGCGGCGGAGCAGTTCGCCGACGGGCGCCACCGTTTTGTTCTAGGCAGCGTCGGGCCAGGAACAAAACTGCCCAGCCTCGGCAACATCGCCTACGACAAGCTGGAAGCGGCGCTGGCCGAACAGTGCCGCGGGCTGATCGCCGGCGGCGTGGACGCCATCGTCGTCGAGACCTGCCAGGACACGCTGCAGATCAAGGCGGCGGTGAACGGTGCCAAACTGGCGCGCGCCGCGGCGGGCACCGACACGCCGATCTTCGTGCAGGTGACGGTGGAAACCACCGGCACGCTGCTGGTGGGGCCGG
>CAIMEK010000912.1 GCA_903839965.1 uncultured Acetobacteraceae bacterium
CGCCGTTCGATCCGCGCGCGGGCCGACTTCACGCCGGCGGGATGGCGACGCCCAGCTCGGTCGCGGCAGTGCAGAGGTTGGCCCACACAGCGACCTGCAGCGGCACGCTCTGGGCCAGCCGCGTCGCACGGTTGCGCGCCTCCGGCTCGCCGGGCGCCAGCACTTCCTCCACACCCTCGGCCGTCGGCGAGGTCTTCACGTAGGCCACGTAGTCCATCGTCCGCGCCGCGAAGTCCCTGGCGCCGAACCGCTCCGGGTCGAGATAGATCGACAGCATGCCATTGGCGAACGGGTCCGTCGTCGGCCCCGAGACGCCGCCGCCGCACAGCGCGCCGGCCAGGATCTCGCACATGAAGGCCAGGCCGGATCCCTTGTGTTCGCCGAATGCCCGCAGCGCACCCTTTCCCTCGGACGACCGGCGCGGGCCGTTCGGCACCAGCGGCCCGTACAACGTGACCGGATCGGACGACGGCTTGCCGTCGGGGCCGATCAGCGCGCCCGCGGGAAGCGGCTTGCCGCCGTTGGAGGCGACGAAAACCTTGCCCTCGGCGACGATGGAGGTCGCCATGTCGAGCAGCAGCATGGGCTTGCCCGCCAGCGGCGGGATGCCGATGCAGACCGGATTGGTGGAGAACCGCCGGGCGGTGCCGCCGAACGGCGCCACCAGCCGGCTGGCCCTGGCGTTGACGAAATGGATGGAGACCAGCCCGGCCGCCGCCGCGCGTTCGCCCCAGTCGCCGATCCGCCCGAGATGGGCCGAGTTGCGCAACGCCACCACCGCCAGCCCCGCCGCGCGGGCCTTGGCGATGCCGATATCGACGGCCTGCGGGCCGATCGACTGGCCGAAGCCGTAATTGCCGTCCAGCACGGCGTGGGTCGGGCTTTCGCAGACCACGGTGACGGACTGGCCAACCCGGGTGCGCCCGGTGCGGATGTCCTCGATGTAGCGCGTCACCCGGATGACGCCGTGGCTGTCATGGCCGGTGAGGTTGGCGGAGAGCAACTGCAAGGCGATGCGCCCGGCCTCGGCGGCGTCGCAGCCGGCCTTGCGGAAAATGGCGGCCACGAAGTCGCGCAGCGTGTTGGCGGGAACCACGCGGGTCGGCAGGTCGGCCATGACGTGCATCCTCCGCCCCTCCGCTTGCGGGAGAGGCGCCCGATGGCGGGAGCGGGAAAAGCGGAACGCGGGGGCGGGGCCCCTGCGTTCCCGCGGCAATGCCTAGGCGGGGATCGGCACGCCGAGTTCCCTGCCGATCCGGCACAGGTGCTCCCAGGTGTCGACCTGCAGCGGGATGCCGTTCTTCTCGCGGTTGGCGCGGTTGCGGGCTTCCGGCTCGCCGGGCACCAGCACTTCCTCGATGCCTTCGGCGGTCGGCGAGGACTTGACGTAGTCGGTGTATTCCATCGCCTTCTGCACGAGGTCGGTAGCGCCGAAATGCGCCGGGTCGAGGTAGATCGACAGCATGCCGTTGCACACCCGGTCGGACTTCGTCTCCGGCCCGGCGGTGCCGCCGCCGGTGAGCAGGCCGGCCAGGATTTCGCACATGAAGGCCAGCGCCGACCCCTTGTGCTCGCCGAACGCGCGGATGGCGCCGTCGCCGTTGCGGGCACTGAACGGCCGGCCCGGAACCTTCGGGCCATACAGCGTGGTCGGGTCGCAGGAGAGCTTGCCGTCGGTGCCGATCAGCGCGCCTTCCGGCACCGGCTTGCCGCCGTTGGCGGCCACCATCACCTTGCCCTCGGCGACCACGGAGGTCGCCATGTCGAGCAGCAGCATGGGGCGGCCATCCATCGGGGGAATGGCGATGCACACCGGGTTGGTGGCGAAGCGCCGCTGCTTGCCGCCGAACGGCGCCACCAGCAGGCTGTTCTCGACGTTGACGAAATGGATGGCGACCAGCCCGGCCCTGGCGGCCTGCTCGCCCCATTCGCCGATCCGCCCGATATGCGCGGCATGCCGCAGCGTCACCACCGCCATGCCGGCCTTCCTGGCCTTGGCGATGCCGATATCGACCGCCTGCGGGGCGATGCTCTGCCCGAACCCGTTATTGCCTTCGAGCACCGCGTGGGTCGCGCTTTCGCTCACCACGGTCACCGACAGGCCGGGGATGGTGCGCCCGCTGCGAACGTCCTCGACGTAGCGCGGCGCCCGGATGACGCCGTGGCTGTCATGGCCGGTGAGGTTGGCGTTCACCAGGTAACGGGCGATCCGTTCCGACTCGGCGGCGTCGCACCCGAGCTTGGCGAACATGCCGGCGACGAAATCCTTCAGGGTGCCGGCGGGAATCGTATGGGTTGGCAGGTCAGCCATGAGACTCATCCTTTGCCCTCCGGTGCCGGGAGGGAGCTTCAAGCGGGAACGGCAAACTGCGATGCGGGGCGCGCGGTTCTCCCGCGCGCCCGGTCTGCTAGACCACGCGACCGGATTCGTTCTCGATCAGGTGCATCTGGTTGAGATCCGCCGCGAGCGGCAGGATTTCGCCGGGGCGTGCGAAGGTGGCGGGATCGACGCGGGCGCAGATCGCCTGACCCTTGATGAAGAAGTGGATCAGGGTTTCCATGCCCATCGGCTCGACCACGTCCACCGGCGCGTCCACCCTGGCCACGCCCGGACGCTCGCTGTCGTGCGTTTCGGTGAGGTGTTCCGGGCGCAGCCCGAGGGTCATCGCGCGGCCCTTGAAGGGAGCGTAGCGGTCGACGCGATCCGGCGGGATGGGCAGCTCGACGCC
>CAIMEK010000913.1 GCA_903839965.1 uncultured Acetobacteraceae bacterium
ACCCGGGGCGCGCCTTGACGGGATCGGGGCAGCCGACCTAAGGTCGTACGATTCCGAGGCCGCAAGCGAAACGGGAGGATACTTTGCCAACAACAATGATTCGCAGCTTGTTTGCGCTTCTGTTCGGCGCGGCACTCCTGCTCGGCCCCGCATTGGGCCACGCGCAGGCGCCCCGCCCGCCGGGCGTTCCCGATGCCGGCAAGTCAGCGCGCATCGACGAAATTCTCAAGCGCGGCTCGCTCAGGGTCGGCGTGCTGTCGTCCTATCCCTGGCTGTTTCGCAACAAGATGCCGGCTATCTACGGCAACAACGATCCATGGCGGGGTTCATCATGGATACTGGCAAAGGCCTACGCAAAGACGCTGGGCGTCAAGCTCGACATGGTCGAGGTCTCGCAGGATACCAAGGTGCCGCTGGTGGTGTCGGGCGGCATCGACGTTACAGTCACGTCGCTCGCGCCAACCCCGCAGCGCGAAAAGGTGGCCGACTTCATCATCTATTCGACCGGCGCGAATTGCCTGATCGGGCTGAAGAACAACCCGAAGCTAGCCAATGTCACCGCGATCAGCGAACTCGATAATGCCAAATTCACTTTCGCCGCCATTGCCGGCACGCTCCAGCAGACCTGGACCGCCCAGCTGGTGCCGAAGGCGCAACTTCGCATCGTGAGCGGCACCGGCAACGGTGCCATAGACGAGGTGATCTCCGGTCGCTCGGACTTGGCCGCCGCCGACAACCCGGACTGGCCCATGCTGCAGTTTGCCTATCCCAACAAGCTGCTGTCGTTCCCCGCCGACTGCCTGAACTCGACGCTGGGCAGCCACGATGTCGGCCATGCGATTGCCAAGAACCAGTTGGCATTCCTGGAGTTGCTTCGCGGCGTCGCGGAGACCATGAAGGCGGACCTGCACCAAGAGGACCTCAACACCTATCACTTCGCCGAGCAGCACCCCGACCAGCTTTGATGGTCGGTTTTTCATAGAGGCGGAGCCATGGGCGGCCTCGTGGCCCTCGTCGAGGGCAACGCCGATTTGTTGTGGACTTCGTTTCTGGTGATGCTCGAGCTGAACGCGGCCTCGATCGCTATCGCGCTGGTGCTCGGCACTGCGATCGGTGTCGGGCGCCATTGCGGCGGCCGCCTGCTAAACCACCTGCTCGGCCTGTTCGTCGATGTCGTACGCGCGGTCCCGATCCTCGTCATCATCGTCTGGACCTTCTTCGCCTTCCCGTATTTCCTCGGACTGCCCACCTTGCCGCCGCTGGCCGCCGGCGTGATCGCGCTCAGCATGCACACCGGCGCCTACATCGCCGAGGTGGTGCGCGGCGGCATCGGGTCGGTGCGGGCCGGGCAGATGCAGGCCGGAATGGCGCTCGGCATGTCGCCGATCCGGGTGATTTGGCGGGTGATCCTGCCGCAGGCCCTGGTGCGCTCGCTGCCGGCGATCGGCAACCGGGTGACCCGGAACATCAAGGATTCCGTGCTGACCAGCACGATCGCGGTGAAGGACCTATTCTGGGCCGGCATACTGCTGAACGGCGAGCTGTCTCGGCCGTTCCTCATCTACACTGGCCTGATGGTGTTCTACTTCATCATCACGGAGCTGGTGTCGCGCGCGTTCGAGAGCGCCTACCAGCGCGTCGCCATCCTGGGACGGGCCTAGCGGATGTTCGACTGGCCCTCATTCTGGGAAAGCTTCCCGGTGCTGCTCGGCGGCCTGGCGGTGACCGTGGAACTCACTGTCGTCACCATGGCCGGCTCGCTCGTCGTGGCCACCGCCATGGCGCTGGCGCGGCTCTACGGCCCGCGGCCGCTCGCGATCGCGGTCGGTGCCTGGACCGATTTGTGGATCGCCACCCCGTTGATGATCCAACTCTACTGGCTCTACTACGTCATGCCCTCGATCGTCGATCTTCGCCTGCCGGGCATGCTGGTCGCCATCCTTGGGCTGCTGTTCAACAACTCGGCCTTCCTGTCCGAAGTGTTCCGCTCCGCCATTGCCTCGATCCGGCCGGGCCAGTGGCATGCCGCGCGGGCGCTGGGAATGTCTGAGTCCCGTGCCTTCGTGCGTGTCATCGCGCCGCAGGCGTTCTCCCGCGCGCTGCCCGCGACGGCGAACATCTGGGTCGAGCTGTTCAAGAACACCTCGATCGTGTCGACCGTGGCGGTGATGGACATCACCTTCAAGGCGTTCGAGCTGCGCAACACCACCTACCGTACGCTGGAAGTGCTGAGCGCGCTGGCGCTCATCTATCTTGCCCTCGGCTATCCGCAAGCGAAGTTCGCCGACTGGCTGTACTCGCGACTCAAGGTGCGCGAATGAACGTCGCCGCTCACCGGCCGAAATCGCTCAACCGGGCGCCCCTGGTCCAGATCACTGGGCTGGAGCAGTCCTATTCCGGCGGGCGGAAGACGTTGCG
>CAIMEK010000914.1 GCA_903839965.1 uncultured Acetobacteraceae bacterium
GCCCGCCGGGTCGTCGGTATGCTGCGCACGAACGTCCTCCACGATCTGTTGGGGCATTCCGGATCAACAACGAGGCGAACACCGGCCTGCCGAACCCGACCATAGCGACGATCGCAAGCGGCATCCAGCCGCCGTCCTGCCTACCGCACCATCCGCCGCATCCGCGGATCGAGCGCATCGCGCAGCCCGTCCCCCAGCAGGTTCAGCCCCAGCACCAGCATGGCGATCGCCACCCCCGGGCACAGCATCACCCACGGTGCCTCCACCATCGCATCGCGCCCATCGGCGATGATCGAACCCAGCGTCGGCTGCGGCGGCGGCGGCCCGACGCCCACGAAGCTCAGCACCGCCTCGGCCAATATGGCGACGGCGAACACGTAGGTCTGCTGCACCACCAGCGCCGCCGTGCACGCCGGCAGCACGTGGCGCACCAATACCCGCAAAGTGCGTGCGCCCACCGCCCGCGCCGCCTCCACATAATCCTGTGCCCGCGCCACCAGCACCGCCCCGCGCATCACCCGCGCGGTGCGCGGTGCGTAGGCCACGGTGAGCGCCACCACCACGGTCGCCTCGCTCGGCCCCAGCGTGGCGGCCAGCGCAATTGCCAGCAGCACGCCAGGGAACGCCATCAGCCCGTCCATTACCCGCATGATCCACGGGTCCATCCGCCGCCACCACCCGGCGGCCAGCCCCGCCAGCCCGCCGGCCAGCCCCGACACCACCGCCACCGCCAGCCCGATCACCAGCGACACGCGGGCGCCGAACAGGATGCGGCTGAGCACATCGCGCCCATAACGATCGGTGCCGAGCAGGAACACCGCGTTCGGCTCGCCCAGCCGGTAACGGTAGTTGTTGCGCAGCGGGTCGAACGGCGCCAGCCAGTGCGCGAACACCGCCGCCACCGCCACCGCGCCCACCAGCGCCACGCCGAGCACAAAACTGCGGCGGGCGAACAGGGAGGATGCTTTCAAGCCTGCTCCCGTAGCCGCGGATCGGCCCACAGGTACAGCAGGTCAACGAGCAAATTCACCGCCACGAACACGAACGCCGTCAGCAGCAGCCCGCCCTGGATCACCGGCCAGTCGCGGGCCAGCACCGCGCCGATCACCAACCGCCCCACCCCGGGCAGGCTGAACACCTGTTCGATCACCAGCGCCCCGCTCAGCGTCACCCCGAAGCCGATGCCGGCCACCGTGAGCACCGGTACCAGCGAGGCCGCCAGCACATGCCGCGCGAACACCCGCGGTTCCGCCAGCCCCTTCGCCCGCGCGGTGCGGATGAAGTCGCTCGATGCCACCTCCAACGCCGCCGAACGCGTCATGCGTGCGATCGGGCCAAGCTGGGTCAGCGCCAACGCGCCCGCCGGCATCGCCATGCTGCGTGCCCAGCCCAACGGGTCCACGCTGATCGGCACGAATCCGCCGGTCGGCAGCCAGTGCAGCTTCACCCCCACCACCCACACCAGCAGCAGCCCGAGCCAGAAATCCGGCAGCGACAGCCCGACCAGCGACGCCCCCATCGCAGCCTGGTCGGGCCAGTGTCGCGCCTTGGCCGCCGCCAGCAGCCCGGTCGGCACGCCGATCAGGACGGCGAACCCGAGCCCCAGCCCGGCCAGCGACAGCGTCACCGGCAGCCGCTCGACAATGGCCTGCCCGACCCCCTGGTTCAGCAACACGGAGCGCCCGAGGTCGCCATGCAGCAGCCCGCCGTACCACGCCGCCATGCGTTGCAGGGCAGGGCGGTCGAGCCCGAGTTCGCTGCGGATATGCGCTACCTCCGCCGCACTCGCGGTGCTGCCCGCCAGCGACGACGCCGCATCGCCCGGTACCAGCAACGTCAGCCCGAACGAGGCCAGCGACACCACCAGCAGCACCGGCACAACCGCCAGCAGCCGCACCCCCGCCAGTCGCAGCATGAACGCCGTCCGGTCAGGCGAACCAGCAGTCCCACATACGTGGAATGCGATAGGGGGCGTAGTTCACCACGTTGGACCGCGTCGCCTGGATGATGCCGACATCGCCGACCTTCACCGCGATCGCCTGGTCGTACAGCCGGGCCTGGAACGTCTTCACCGCGGCCACCCGGTCCTCCAGCTTGAGCTTGCTGGCAAGGTCGGCGATGCTCCGCTCGATCACCGGGTCCTGTTTGATCTGCACGGTCTGCCGCCCGCCGAAGAAGCCGACCACGTTGTACGGCCCTTCATACGGTTCGATGCCCATCATCAGCGGCCACAGGTTCCACCCCGCCGGCTTGCTGCGGGCAGCCATCACCGTCGGCCAGTCCATCACCGAGAGCTTGGCGTTGATGCCGACCGCGCGCAGTTGCTGCGAGGCGATGGTGCCGGCGTCCAGATGCGGCTTGAAGCTGTTGTCGGCGACGATGTTCATTTCCTCGCCTTTGTAGCCGGCGGCCTGCAGCAATTGCTTCGCGCGGGCCGGATCCTGCTTGGCGTAGGCATCGAGCCCGTCGACGCCCGGAAAATAGCCGGTGCCGGGATACTGCCAGGCCGGGTCCATGCGGTACAGCCCATCGGTGGCGATCGCCATGATCTCCTCAAGGTCGAGCGCCGCCTGCACCGCCCGGCGGAAATCGACATTCGCCGTCAACCCCCAGTCGGTGTTCATCATCAGCGTCATGAAGGCCCACGGCATCATGGTGTAGGCCTTGATGTTGGCGTCGTCCTTCAGTCGCTTGGCGGCCGCCACGTCGAGTGCCTCCAGCACGTGGATCTCGCCGGTCTGCAGCCCGGCGGTGCGCGCGCCGCCCTCGGGCATGAAGCGGAATGTCGCGGTGTCGAAATATGCCGTCTTGCGGCCGGCAAATCCGTCGCGCTTGCTGTAGGCGGTGTTCGCCACGTAGCCGTCGAACCGCGCCAGCTTCACGTGGCTGTCCGGCTTGTATTCCACGAAGCCGAACGGCCCGGTGCCGATCAGAGCGGGCTGGCCGAGCGGCTTGCCGCATTCCTCCTCCGGCATGATGACGAACGGTGCACGCGGGCTGCTGATGGCGTCGATCAGGCCCGGGAACACCGCGGACAGCTTCATCACGAAGGTTTTTGCGTCCGGCGCTTCGTAGGCCGCCACCGGCTTCAGCACGTCGCCGGAGCCGCCGAGCCTGGCGTAGCGCTCCATGCTGGCCTTCACATCGGCCGAGGTCATGGTCTTGCCGTTGTGGAATTTCACGCCGCCGCGCAGCGCGAACCGATACGTCAGCCCGTCGGCGGACATGTCCACGCCCTCGGCCAGGTCCGGCTTCGGGTTGGCGCCCTCGTCGCGGGTGTAGAGGGATTCGTAGATGTGCAGCGAGATGTTGCGCGACGCCTGGGCGGTGGTGGTCTGCGCATCCAGCGTCGGCGGCTGCGCCTGCTGGGCGACGATCACGTCGCCACCGCGCTTGCCCTGCGCGCCGGTTCCTTGGGCAATCGCCGGCAACGGCAGGGACGTGGCCAGCAATCCGCTGGCAAGGGTACGGCGGCTGATTGAATGTCCGGTCATTGTATTGTTCCCCCAGGCCTTGGCAAGGATGCTGGTCATGCAAACCCCGGCTTGGCAAGATACACCACAGGGCGCAGGCCCGGGGACAACGGGGGAGAGCAAAACATGTCCGCGATCATCCAGTCGCTGACCGACACCGAGGCCGAGGCGCGCACGTGGGCGCTGCGCTGCGACATGGCGGCGGTGTTCCGCATTTCCGCCCGCCTGGGCTGGAACGAGCAGATCGGCAACCACAACAGCCTGATGCTGCCGCTGGCGCGCCCCGACGATGCGCCGACCTTCCTGATCAATCCCCGCGGCTGGCGCTTCGAGGAACTCACCGCCTCGTCACTGATCGTGTGCGCGCTCGACGGCCGTGTGCTGCGCGGCAAAGGCGAATTGCGCAAGGTGGCGTTCCACATCCACGCGCGCATCCACATGCACAACGCCAATGCCGTCTGCCTGCTGCACGTTCACCCGCAGTACCTCACCGCGTTGTCGATGCTGCAGGACCCCACATTCGCGCTGGCCCACCACAACAACCTCATCCTCAACGACCGCGTGGTCTACGACACCGAGGCCGAGGCGCCGGTGGACACCAACGAGGAGGGCGACCGGCTGGCGCGGCTGCTGGGAGAGAAGACCATCATGGTAATGGGCAGCCACGGCGTATCGGTGGCCGGCCGTACCGTGCATGAGGCGTTCGACGAACTGCACCAGGCCGAACGCACGGCGATGTACCAGGTCACCGCCATGTCCACCGGCCGCCCGCTGGCTGCGCTCCCCGACAAGAGCCGCCGCCGCTACAACGGCCCGTGGGGCGACAAGGTGGACGCACGCATGCACCTGGACGCCTGGCGCCGCATCCTCGACAAGGAAGGCTCGGACTACGCCACCTGACGGCGTGCCCGGTTATTCAGCCCCCGGCACGCCCCGGCTCGTCGAGTACTCGAAATGCAGCGCCGTATCGGGGAACACGAGCGGATGGATGGCATGCGCCGCCATCGCCGCCTCGGAGAAACCCTGCAAGATGAGCTTCAGCTTGCCCGCATAGCTCGCCACGTCGCCGATCGCGAACACCCCCGCCACCGAGCTGGCGCAGGTTGCCGGATCCACCTTCACGTGCCGCTGCTCGAGCGCCAGCCCCCACCCGGCGAGGGGTCCCAGGTCCGTTGACAGCCCGAAGAACGGCAGCAGCACATCCGCCGCCAGCATCCGCGTGCCGCCGTCGAGGTCGGCCACCTCCACCGCCTCCAGCGTCCCCCCGGTGCCATGCAGCGCATGCAGCTGGTACGGAATGACCAGCTCCACCTCGCCCCGCACGGCGGTCCGGTCGAGTTGGGCGGCGCTTTCCGGGGCGGCGCGGAATTTTGCCCGTCGGTGCACCACCTGGATCGACCTGGCGATGCCACACAGCACCAGCGCCCAGTCCACCGCCGAATCGCCGCCGCCGGCGATCACCACCCGCTTGCCGCGCAGTTCCTCGCGCCGACGCACGAAATACTGCACCGCGCCGCTCGCCTCGTAGGCCGCCAGGCCCTCCAGCGGCGGCCGGTTCGGCCCGAACGCGCCGGCGCCGGCGGCCACAATCACCGCCTTGCAGCGCACCGTATCGCCGTGGTCGGTGCCCAGCGTGAACGCGCCCGCCGCGCCCTCCAGCCGCTCCACCCGCCGCCCCAGCAGCCGCTGCGGCCGGAACGGGGCGATCTGCGCCTCCAGCTGCGCCACCAGCTCGCCGGCCTCGATGGCCGGGTGCGCGGGGATGTCGTAGATCGGCTTTTCCGGGTACAGCGCCGTGCATTGCCCCCCCACCTCGGACAACGCATCGATCAGCACGCAGCCGATCCGCAGCATGCCGAGTTCGAAGACGGCGAACAGGCCCGCCGGCCCGGCCCCCACGATGGCGACGTCGGTCTCGATCCGGTGCGGCATGGCGGTCTGGGTCATGCCCGGCAGCCTACCCCGGCGGGCCGGCGAGGCAAGCGGGTGGTTGAGGCGGCGGGGAGGGTTGGCGCAGATTGCCGGCATGCCCGAGCCCGAGTCGCCCCCTTCGGTGCAACGCGCCCTGCCGGACCTCGCCGCCACCGAAGCGCTGGCCGCGGCGGTGGCGGCGCTGGTGCGGCCCGGCGACGTCATCCTGCTCGAAGGCCCGTTCGGCGCCGGCAAGACCGCCTTCGCCCGCGCCTTCCTGCGCGCCGCCACCGGCGATGCCGCGCTGGAAGTGCCGAGCCCGAGCTTCACGCTGCTGCAAAGCTACGACACCAGGCTCGGACCCGTGCACCATTTCGACCTCTGGCGGCTGGACGGCCCGGCGGCGCTGGCCGAACTGGGCTGGGACGAGGCGCGGGCGGACATCGTGCTCGCCGAGTGGCCGGAACGGCTCGGTGCGCAACGCCCGCCCGAGGCTTTGTCCGTGCGCCTGGCCTTGCTGGAGGGCGAGGCCCGCCGCGCCGTGCTGTCCGGATGGCCCAACCGCATCGGAGCCCTGGCATGATCACCCCGCGCGTCGCCATGCTGCTGGCCGCCGGGCGGGGCACCCGCATGCGCCCGCTCACCGACCACACCGCCAAGCCGCTGCTGACGCTCGGTGGACGCACGCTGCTCGACCACGCGCTCGACCGGCTGGGCGAGGCCGGGGTGGAGACGGTGGTGGTGAACGCCCACTGGCACGCCGACGCCGTCGCCGCGCACCTGGCCGCGCGCGCCCAAGGCCCGAACACCGTGTTGCGCCACGAGGACGCGCTGCTGGACACCGGCGGCGGCGTGCGCGCGGCCTGCGACCTGCTGGGGGCGGACCCGTTTTTCGTGGTGAACGGCGATGCGTTCTGGCTGGACGGCCCCACCCCGGCGCTGCGCCGCCTGGCCCGGGCCTGGAACGCGGCCGCCGCCGACGCGGTGCTGCTGGTCAACCGTACCTGCCAGACCCAGGCCGAAACCGGCCCCGGCGATTTCGCCCTCGACCCGATGGGCTTCGCGCGCCGCCGTCGCGAGCGCGAAATCGTCCCCTACATCTATGCCGGCATCCAGCTCATCGCCCCGGCGCTGCTGGCGGAGGCGCCGGCGGGTCCGTTCTCGATGAATCTCGCCTGGAACCGCGCCATGGCCGCCGGCCGGCTGCGCGCGGTGGTGCATGACGGGTGGTGGTTCCACCTGTCCACGCCGTCCGACCTGTTCGAGGCGGAGGCCTCGCTGTACGCCCAACGCACCGGCGACAGCCGATGAAGCTGGCCACCATCCCGGCCGGGGTGCCGTTCCTCGACGCGCTGGCCGAGCGCTGGCTCGCACGCCATGGCGCCGACGCGCTGATGCACGGCCTCATCCTGCTGCCCACCCGCCGCGCCGCGCGGTCGCTGGCGGAGGCGTTCCTGCGCGTCGGCGCTGGCCGGCCCATGCTGCTGCCGCGCATCGCCGCCCTCGGTGCGCCCGACGAGGCGCCGCTGGCCCTGGCGGGCGCGCTCGACCTGCCGCCGGCGATCGATGGGCAGGAACGCCTGGGCGGGCTGGCCGCGCTGGTGCTGAAGCTGCCGGCCGAACTCGGCGGCGCCGGCGCGGCGGACCGCGCCCTGCTGCTGGCGCGCGAACTGGCCGGGCTGATGGACGAGGCCGAGCGCGCCGAGATTGACCTCCCCACGGCGCTCGCCCAGGCCACCGATGCCGCCTATGCCGAGCACTGGCAGGCCACGTTGCGGTTCCTCGACATCGTCACCCGGGCCTGGCCGGATTTCCTCGCCGCTGTTGGCCTGATGAACCCGGCCGCGCGCCAGGTGGCCTTGCTGCGCGCTCAGGCCGCCGCCTGGGCGAAGCAACCCCCGCCCGAGCCGGTCTGGGTCGCCGGCACCACTGCCGGCATTCCCGCCGTGGCCGGGTTGCTGCGCGTGGTGGCTGAACTGCCGGAAGGGCAGGTGGTGCTGCCCGGACTCGACCTCGATCTGTCCGACCAGGCCTGGGACTCGGTGGACGACTCGCATCCGCAGGCCGGGCTGAAGAAGCTGTTGGCCGGCCTTCAGGCGACGCGCGGCGACGTCGAACGCTGGGGCGACGGCGTGGCCGGGCGGGTGCTCGGCCTGGCGCAGGCGCTGCTGCCGGCCCAGGCGCTGGCGGCTTGGCGCGACCCCGCGGTGGCGCAGATCGACGGCCTGTGCCGCCTGGACGCCGCCGACGAGCAGGAAGAAGCGGTCGCCATTGCATTGATTTTGCGGGATGCACTGGAAAAGCCCGGCACGCGCGCCGCCCTGGTCACGCCGGACCGCGCGCTGGCCGGCCGGGTTTCCGCCGAACTGCTGCGCTGGGGCGTGGTGGCCGATGACAGTGCCGGCGAACCGCTGGGCGATTCGCCGCCGGCGGTGTTCCTGCGCCTGCTCGCCGAGTCGGTCACCTCGCGACTCGCCCCGGTGCCCTTGCTGGCGCTGCTGAAGCATCCGTTGGCCGCGGCGGGGCTGTCGCCGGCCGCCTGCCGCGCGGCGGCGCGGGCGCTCGAAACCGCCGCC
>CAIMEK010000915.1 GCA_903839965.1 uncultured Acetobacteraceae bacterium
CGCTGGCTGGCTTTTGCCGAGCCCGCTCAGCAACGAATCCACGCTTTCCAGCAGATCGTTCGCCTCCGCCGGTTCCGGCACGGGCGGCGGCGCGGCAGGCGCCGGCGGCTCGACCCGGCGGGGAAACGCCCGCACGCCCAGCGTTCGTTCGATGGTGCGATGCAGTTCGACGCGGTTGATGGGCTTGCTCACGTACGCATTCATGCCGGCTGCGAGATAGCGCTCCCGATCGCCCGACATCGCATTGGCGGTCAGCGCGATGATCGGAGTCTGACCCTTGTCCCCTGGCATCTTGCGAATGCAACGGGTCGCCGTCGGACTGTCCATGACGGGCATCATGACGTCCATCAGGATGAGGTCGAAATCGCGCTCCTGCACGGCCTGCACGGCCTGCTTGCCGTCCAGCGCGAAGGTCACCCGGTGGCCGCCGGGCTGCAGGAAGGCCGCGATCACCATGCGGTTGATCTCGTCGTCCTCGGCGACGAGAATCTCCAGCGAGAACGTCGCCTCGCCGCCGCTCGGCCGGGCATCGTCGATGGTGGACTCTTCCGGCATGCTGGTCACGGCCGCCGGCAACTGGATGGTGAATTCGCTGCCGCGATTGACCGCGCTCACGACGGTGATGCTGCCGCCCATGAGCCTGGCCAGTTCCTACGAGATCACCAGCCCCAGGCCACTGCCGCCAAAGTTTCGGGTGGACGACGCGTCCGCCTGCATGAAGCGGGTGAACAACCGCTCCTTGGCCTCGGGCGCAATGCCGACGCCCTGATCGCGAACCGCGATTTGCAGTTGCTCGCGCCCGGTATCCTGCGCATCCGGTTCGCACGCCATCCGAACCATGACGTCGCGGCCCTGGCCGAACTTCACGGCATTGGACAGCAGGTTCATCAGGATCTGGCGCAGCCGCGTCGGGTCGACGAGCACCGGAGGCGGAACCGTCCGCGACTCAAGGTAGATGTACGTCCCTTTGGATTCGGCGATATGGCGCATCATCCCGACAACGTCGCCCACCAGTTCGTCCCCCCGGCAGGGCAGCGGCTCCAGCGCGATCCTGCCGGCTTCCAGCTTGGAATAATCCAGGATGTCGTTGAGCACCGTGAGCAGGGCGTTGGACGAGCGGGTGATGGTCTCGCACATCTGCTTCTGCTCGGACGTCAGGCCCGAGTGGCGCAACACCTGCAGCATGCCCATGACCCCATTCATCGGGGTGCGTATTTCGTGGCTCATATTGGCCAGGAATTCGGACTTGGCGCGGTTCGCCGCCTCCGCCGCGGCCAGCGCCTCATCCTGCGCCGCCGCCATCGCGCGATGCTGCGACACGTCCGTGCAGGTCAGTACGATGCCGCCGTCCGACAACGGCAGGAACTCGGTCTCTACCGAACGGCCGTCGGCGCACACCCGCTCGTGCAGCGCCGAACCGCTCTGGTCGGTTGCCACCACGTGCCCCAGCCGCCGGCTGATGTCCGCGATCAGCGCCCCGCGGCGGGTTTGCCCGGCGGGCAGCTCCAGCAGATCCCTGGCCCGGTCGTTCAGCACCAGCACCTGCCCGAGGTTGTCCGCCAGGACGACGCCCCGCCGCATTGCAGCGGGGCAACCGCGTCCAGGTGAGCCATCGAAGGACGCAGCAGGTCGTGCAGCCAGCCGGCGATCTGGCCAGGCTACGGGTAGCCCAGCATGCCGGCCTGTCCCTTCAGCTTGTGCAACCGGCGCAACAGACTTTTGGCCTGCTCCGCGAACGACAGTTCGCCGGCTTCGATTTTCTGCGCCAGAGGCCGCGGCCAGGCTTTCCAGGCTGTCGTTTTGCATGCGGGGCGGCACCAGCCCGACCGCGGCCGCGACATGCCGGGGCAGCGTCGCGGGAGCGATCGGCTTCACCAGCCAGGCCGATGCCTTCAGCTAGCGGGCCCGGTACGCCTCGGCCTCGTCGTTACTGGCCGTCAGCATGATGACCGGCATATCGGCGCCCTGCGGCAGCAGCCGCAGCCGCAGCCGCTGCAGGAAGGTCAGCCCGTCCATCGCCTCCATCTGGCAATCGCACAGCACCAGGTCGACCTGGCGGCTTTCGATCATGGCCAGGGCTTTGTGCCCATCGCAGGTCTGCAGCACGTTGCGGCAGCCCGCCGCCCGCAAGGCGTCGCCGACAACCGTGCGCATCGTGTGGTCGTCATCGAGCGTCAGGATGGTGAGGCAGCCGAACGTGGCCGTGTAGTCGCTCTGCATCGATTGCCTCGTCCTCCGAGGCGGCGAAACGTGGTTTGCCTGCTCATAGGCCAGGATGGATAACGGTCTATTAAGGACCGCGCACGTTTGCCCGCGCTATGCGGGCCGCCGCCGCGCCGCCAGCACGCCGGCGAGGAAATCCTCCACCCGCGGCAGCGCTTTCATGCGGTCGTGCGACACCCCGGTCATCAGGTCGAAGCGCACCCTCACCCCGGCCGCCTCGAAGGAACGCTGCAGCGCGCGCAGCCGCTCCGGGCGGGTGCGGCCGGCGTCGTTGGCGCCCTCCATCCAGTAGCGACTGCCCGTCGCGTGGGTGATCTCCCAAGTCTCCAGGTCGGCATCGCCGACCAGCATCTGCACCGGAACGCGGGCCAGCGCCGCCCGGTCGAAGGCGATGCCGAAGCGCTCCTGCAGGTCGCGGATGCCCACCCACCAATCGCGCTCCGCATCGAGCAGCGTCACCGAACCCGGCGATCCGATCGAGGCAGCCCACAGCGACTGCGGATGCAGGATAGCGAAGCGATGCGTGAAGTGGCCGCCGCCGGAGAAGCCGAACATGGCGAAGCGCCGCCAGTCCTGCCGGTACTTCTCCGCCACCTCTTCCACCATCGCCAGCAGCACCGCGTCGTAGCGGATGGCGTGTTCCTGCATGTATTTGTATCCGCTGCGCGTGCCGTCGCCGCACACGCCGATGGGGAAAATCGGGCACAGCACGGCGACATCGTTCCATCGCCCGAACGCCGAGAAGCCGTCCCGGAAGTCGAGGAACGAGGTGCGTCCAGTGCCGTGCACCGCCACCAGCAGGTCCACCGGTTTCCCCTCGCCCGCCTGCGGCGGCACGTAGAGGCAGTAATGGAAACGCGGGTCGGCCTTGCAGGCGAACATCGCCGTGGGTCCGAGATCGTAGATCGCGCGGGCACGGCTGGCGGGGTCGGGCGCGTTCATGGCGTGGCTCCGCTGTTCAGGACTGCCCGACGCCGGCGGCCAGCGTGTACTGGTCGGCGCGCGTGGCGTAGGTCAGCGGCTTGCGCGCGGCCCACACGGAAACCTCGTGGTGCAGCGGCATGATGGCGACGTCGCGGAAAGCGAGGCCCGAGGCGCGCCCAAGCAGTTCGTTGCGGGCGGTGTCGTCGAGCGTGCGCGCGGCCTGCCGCAGCAGGTCGTCGAGCGCGGGGTTCGAATAGCGTCCGTCATTGGCGGCCCCGGTGCCGGCCTCGCGGTCGTAGGTCGCCACCACCGCGGTCAGCGGATTGGAGGTCTCGCCGGTGTTGACACCCAAGGACTGCAGGAAGGCGCTGAACTCCGCGCGCGAAGCCTTGCCGGCATAGACCGACCACGGCATCACCTCGACCCTGGCATCGACGCCGATGCGCGTGAACATCTGCGCCAGCGCCTGCACGATCTTGGTGTCGTTGATGATGCGGTCGTTCGGCCCGTGCAGCGTCAGGCGAAAGCCTTGCGGATAGCCGGCCTCGGCCAGCAGCGCCTTCGCCCGGTTCGGATCGTACGGCGCCGAATCGATGTCGGGCGCGGTGCCGGGCGCGCCCTTCAGCAGGAACTGCCCGGCGGCCACCGCATTGCCCGACATCACGCGCTCCACCAGCGCCTGGCGGTTGATCGCCATGTTCAGCGCCTGCCGCACGTGCAAATCCTTCAGCGGGTTGCGCTCCAGCGGCTTGCCGTCCGGCCCGACGACGAAAGGAGACACGTCGCGCGCGCCGTCCAGGCCCATGTACACCAGCCGGCTGGACAGGCCGCGGATCAGGTGGAAACGCATATCCGCCTCGACTCGGGCCATGCCCTCGGCCGGCACCGCCTCAATGATGTCGAGGTCGCCGGCCAGTAGCGAAGCGAGCCTGCCACCCGGATCGCTGGCCATACGCAGCACTACCTCCGCCCAGGGCAGGCGCGGGCCCCACCAGCGGTCGTTGCGCGCCAGCACCACCCGGTTGCCCGGGGTGTATTCGTGCAGCACGAACGGACCGGTGCCGATTGCCGCGCTACCGGAATTGAAATCCGGCGTGGCCGCCTCATTGTAGCGGGCGCTGATGATGCGCACGCGGCTCAGCGAGTTCAGCAGCAGCGGATCGGGCACCGTCGTTTCGATGCGCAGCGTGTATGGGTCCAGCGCCTGCATGGCGCGGATGGTGCGCGTGTAGGTGCGGAACGAGGCGAGGCTCGGCAGATCGGTGGCGCGGCGGATCGAGACGATGGCGTCCTCCGCCGTGAACGGCGTACCGTCACTGAACACCGCATCGCGCCGCAACGCCAGTTCCCAGTGGGTGTCGTCCAGCACGCGCCAGGATGCCGCCAGGCCCGGTTTGGAGCGCGATTGTTCGTCGTTGGTCACCAGCGCGTCGAAGATGTGGCTGGCCAAGGCGTTGCTGGGCGCGTTGCTCAGAAGATGGGGATCCATCGTGGTGGCCGGCGCCGCCATGCCGATGCGCAGCGTCGGCCCGTCGGCGGCATGCCCGGGGCGCGGCGCCAGCGTGGCGACCGCGACAACGAACGGCGCCTGCAGCAGCGTGCGCCGGCGGTAGCGTGATGGCATCGGGGATCTCCTAAGCGCGGCGGATGTTCCAGAAGAACGGCATGCCCACCACCCGGTCCTTCAGGTCGGCGGCCAGCGCCGTGGAGCGGTACAGGCAACCCAGCGGAATGCATGGCAGTTCGTCCATGCCGACCACCTGCATCTCACGCGCGATGCGCTTCTGCTCGTCGGGGCTGGTGGCGTCGATCCACTGGTCGCGCAACATCTCCAGCGCGGGTGCGGTGGGCCAGCCGAACCAGGCGTCGCGACCGTTGCCGCGCAGCAGGATGTGGGTGGCCGGGTTGAGCATCCACAGCCCCGGGAACGACCAGCAGCTCACCGACCAGCCGCCCTTGTCCAGCGGTTCCATGGAACGCCGCCGCTGCACCACCGTACCGCTGTCGGTCAGCGCCACGTCCACGTTCAGCCCGAGCCGACGGAACAGGTCCGCCGCCACCTGTGCGAGCGCCCCGGTCACCACGGTATCGGTGGGGCCGATCTGGCGGATCAACTGGCCGGCGTAGCCCGCCTCCTTCAGCAGGCGTTTCGCCCGCTCCACGTCGCGCAGCCCCTTCAGCGGCTCCAGCCCGGCGTCGCTGGCCATCGGCGAACCAGGCGGGAAGAAGCCGGTGCCGATGGCGTAGTTGTCCGGATCGGTGCCCGCCGCCGCCGCCATGAAGTCCGCCTGGTCGATCGCCGGCAGCAACGCCTGGCGCATCCGTTTGCTGTCGAACGGCGGGTTGAGCTGGTTCCAGCGCATCACGCTCACCGACGGCAGCACTTCCATGCGGCTCACCGCGAGGTCACGGGAGCGGCGCACCAGGTCGAGGATTTCCGCCGGCGGATCGGCAAACCAGTCCACCTCGCCGTGCTGCAGCGCCGCTGCGGCGGTGGCGGCGTCGGGGATGATGCGCCACTCGATGCGCTCGAACCGCGCCCGCTTCGGCCCGGCGGTCAGCCCGGTGGAGCCGTTCGGCGTTGGCACGTAGCCGTCGAAGCGTTCGTAGGCGATCTGGTTGCCCGGCCGGTACTCGTCACGCCGCAGCTTGAACGGGCCGGAGCCCGTGGTGTCGGTCAGTTGCTTGTCGGGCGGCGTGGCGGCGACCCGTTCGGGCATGATGAACGGCACCGGCGCGATCGCCTGCGCCAGCGTGGCGATCAGCATCGGGAAGGCGCGCTTGAGGCGGAAGCGGATGTGCCGATCGTCGGGCGCGGCGAGTTCGTCGAGCACCGCGCGCAGCGACTGGCCCATCGGCGCCACCGCCATCCAGCGCTGCAGGCTGGCCACGCAATCGCGCGCGCGGATCGGCTCGCCGTCGTGAAACGTGATGCCCGCGCGCAGCGTGACCGTGCAGACCCGGCCGTCCTGCTCGAAGGCATGTCCTTCCGCAAGCTGCGGCTGCGGCTGGAATTCGGCGTCGATGCCGTACAGCGTGTCATAGACCAGGTAGCCGTGGTCGCGCACGACATCTGCCGTGGTCCAGATTGGATCGAGCGCGGTGAGGTCGGCGTAGGGCACGAAACGCACCGTGCGGGCGCGCGCGTCCTGGGCGAGCGCGGGGCGGGCCAGGGCGCTCGCCGCCGTGGCAGCAAGAAAGGTGCGTCGGTGCATCGGTTCACACTCCGGGTCGGATGGGTGCGGACGCCTCGAGCAGGTTGACGGCCTCGCACAAGGCCTGGCGGACGCGGTTGACCTGCCGGCGCAGGCCGACGCGTGCCATGCGCGCCGCGTCGGCATCGAGGCGGGCGAGTTCGAGTGCCGGCGCGAGCCCGGGCAGCAGCCGTGAGTCGCGCCCCAGGTCGTAACCGAATTCGGAGCGGGCGTGGAACATCACCGGGTTGAGCAGCTTCGCCACGCGCAGCAGCACCCCGTCCGGCAGTGGGCGCCGCGCCGCGGCAAAGCCGACCAGCCGCCGCGCGCGTTCGTCGAGGTCCGCCAACCCGTCCAACCCCGGCGCCGCCTCCTGGTATTCGCGCAGGCCCGCCAGAATGTCCTGCGCCATGGCGGCGATGTCGAGCGGCAGGGCGGGGGCGTTCACCAGCCCCTCCACGAGGGCATGGTGCAGCGCCGCGTCCGCCGCCAGCACCGCCGGTTCGCAGCGCTCCGGCGTGTCGTGCTCGGTGTGCCACCACCAGGCCAGGCCGCTGTCCGGCAAGTGGTCGGGGCTCGCGCTGGGCGGGAAGGAACTGACCTGCAGCGACGAGAGGCCGATGCCCTGGAAACTCTGGTCGGAATTACGGGCGGGGCGACGCGGATCGACGTAGCGGTCCGACCGCCGCAGCGCGTGGCGCACATAGGCGTCCTCGGCAGGCGTCAGCGGCCCGGCGAGGCGCGCCACCGTGCCGGTCACGTAATCGGCAAGCTCGGCGGAAGTGTTGCGCACGGCCTTGGTGGTGGCGCCGGCCACGCCGACGATGTCGACGTTCAGGTAGGCGATGGCCCGGTCGTGCAACTCCTGCCAGGCATGGTCGGCGTACCAGCTCGACCCGGCATAGACGCCCTGCTCGTGACCGGTCCACCAGGCCAGGCGCAGGCCGAAGCGCGGTTGGGCATCGGCATAACGACGCGCCAGCTCCAGCAGCAGCGCCACGCCGGCGGCGTTGTCGGTGCTGCCCTGCACCCAGCTGTCGTAGTGCGCGCCGATCAGCAGGAAGGGCTTCTCCCGCCCCGGAATGTCGGCGACCGGCATGCGGGCGGTCCGCCATTCCCGCCGCGTCTCGGCGATCAGCGTGGCCTCGACCGACCCCGCGGCCCGCAACGCCTTGCCGTCCTGCCGCGCCACCTGCACCACCGGGATCGTCGGCAGCAGCGCGAGGTCGTCGGCCGAGGTCGGCGCACCCCAGATCGGCGAGGCGGCCATGAAGTGGCGCTGCATACCGGGGGACACCGTGATCACGCCGATCGCGCCCGCCGCCGCGGCCTGCAGCAGGCCGTGCCGCGGCATGCCGTCCATCAGCGCGATCGCGCCGTCCAGCCGGTCGGGCAAGGCGCCGCGGCCACATTCCACCAGCCGGCCCGCCACGCCCTTGGGCCCGGTGTCGAAACCGAAGGCGACGCCGCTCGCCTCCAGGCGCAATCCGGCGGCCAGGACCTCCGAACGGACCGGCCAGCCCAGGAAGGCATCGAAGGCGAGCACCTCATGCGCCACGCCCAGCGTGGCGAGGCGGGCGCAGATATGATCGCAGGCGGCTTCCCCGGCCGGGGAACCGGGCAATTTACGCCCGAGCGCACTGAGGGCGGCGACATCCGCCGCGAGCTGGTCGCCGCTCATGGAGCCGGCCGGGAGCACATGGCGGGCATTTTCTCCGCTGCAGGGGACATGCCGCGCTCCTTCCGGTATGGTGGGTTCAGATAATCACCAAAATTGGTGCCAATCAAGCTGCGACGAGGTTGCCATGAGCGTCGGCCTGGCCTGGGAAAACGATCCCCACGCGCCCGCGGATGCGTCCGCCTCGCAATGGCGGGGCGTGGTGGACCGCATCGCGGCCGACGTGCAGGCCGGGCTGTTGCCACCCGGCGCCTGGCTGAAGCAGATCGATCTCGAGCGCCGCTACAACTGCAACCGCGGCGCCGTGCGCCGCGCGCTGGACGAACTGGTGACGCGCCGCTTGGCGCAGCACCTGCCGAACCAGGGCTATCGCGTCTTCGAGCTGGCGCCTGGGCAGATCGCCGACCTCACCGAGCTGCGGGCGATCCTGGAAGCCGCCGTCGCCGACCGGATCTACGACCGCGCGGACGAGGCCGCGTTGGCGCGACTGGTGGGGCTGGCGAGCCGCTTCGAAGCGGCGGTGCAGAACGGCACGCTGCTCGAACAGCACGCCGCCAACATGGAATTCCACCTGGCGATGATCGAGCTCTGCCCCAACCTGGAGCTGGCGCAGGCCCTGCGCGACACCCGCAGTCGCCTGCCCTCCGCACTGATCACCCAGTGGCAGACACGCGGTTGGATCGACCAGTCCGTGCGCGACCATGCGGCGATGCTGCAGGCATTGCGCAGCCGTGACCGCACGGTGCTGCGGACCGTTGTGATGGGGCACCTGCAGCGCTCGCGCCCGACCTCCCGGCCGTGATCACGCGGTCATGTCGGCGGCGATCTGGACGCGCACCGTGGGGGAAAGCCGGTAGTACTGGTGCGACTTCAGGAAGTCGCGATTGAAGTCGTTCAAGCCGCTGGCGTCGAACATGCGAAAGATGGCCGGCGGAAACGCGGTGGCGTCCGTCCGATGGTCCGGGCCGTCCTGGCCGAGGCGCTGCTGGCCGTTCACCACGCGGCTCAGTTTCAGCACGTCGTCGCCCGAACTGTAGTAGACGGCAATGCGTGGGCTCAGCAGCGACAGCCCCGCCAGCCCGGCCAGGTTGGGCTGGGCAAAGGCGTCGAAGCCGCAGTCGCCGGCGGCGAGGACAGCGGCATCGAACAGCGCCGCGTTGCCGTTGCCGTGCAGGAACCAGTTCTCCACCGCGCTCTGCAGCGCCAGGTTGCCCATGCTGTGGGCAAGCAGGTAGGTGCGATTGCTGTTGGCGCGCGCGGCGCGCAGCAATGGCTCGAGGTTGGCGAGGAACGTCATCAGGTGCACGCCCGACAGGCGGGCCATGTTCTGATCGTGCCGATAGTCGCGGTCGAGCACGGGGAAACTGACGATCTGGCCCAGTGACGGCCAACTGAAGGCGAGCACGGTGGTGTCGGCGCCGGCCATGCCGGAAGCCGCCAGAAACTCACGGTTGAAGGCGGCGCGCGTGATCGCGTCCTCGAAGGTATTGTCGAACCCGTGGATGAACACGAGCAGGTTGCGACCGGCAGCGGAAAGATCGCCGGTGACGTTGGCGGCGAAGCTGCCTTTGTTGGTGTTCTGGATGGAGACGATGGATCCCTGATTATCGGCGGCAAGGCCGGTGCCGTCCACGAAGGCGGTGCCGTAGGTGATGGCGTCCGAGGCCGTGGGGGGCTGGATATTGGGGCCGTAGCTCGCGACGGTGTCGGCGGCGCCGGTGAGCAGGCGGTTGCTGGCGAAATACACAGTTGTGGGCATTGGCAATTATCCTGGGCCGGACGAGTTGCGTGTCGGCACGGAATCAGC
>CAIMEK010000916.1 GCA_903839965.1 uncultured Acetobacteraceae bacterium
CGCCTCCGCGGGGGGCGTGGTGCATTCCGACTCTCCCCGCGCCCCAGACCCCGATGGCGGCGTACGTCACCTCCAGCATCAGGCGGGCGCGGTTCACGATGCTCCCGCCATCGGCGTCCGTGCGTTGGTTCGAGCCGTCCTGCAGGAACTGGTCGAGCAGGTAGCCGTTCGCCCCATGCAGTTCGACGCCGTCGAAGCCGGCCTTCAGCGCGTTCTCCGCGCCGCGCCGGTAGGCGGCGACCACGCCGGGGATTTCCGCCCGCTCCAGCGCCCGCGGCGTCACGAACGGCCGTTGCGGATGCAGCCGGTTGACATGGCCGCGCGGCGCGATGGCGCTGGGCCCCACCGGCAGCGCGCCGCCCAGCAGCGCCGGGTCGGAAACCCGCCCGACATGCCAGAGCTGCGCCATGATGCAGCCGCCGGCGGCGTGCACCGCGCCGGTCACCATCCGCCAACCGGCGACCTGCTCGTCGCTCCACAGGCCCGGCGTGTCCGCGTAGCCGACGCCCATCGGGGTCACGCAGGCGCCTTCGCTGAGGATCAGGCCGGCGGTGGCGCGCTGGACGTAGTGTTCCGCGATCAGCGCGTTCGGCACGCGCCCGCCGCCCACCGCCCGGCAACGCGTCAGCGGCGCCATGACGATGCGATTGGCAAGGTGCAGTTCACCGAGGACGAGCGGATCGAACAAACCGGGCATCATTGCACTCTCTGGCTGGAAGGGTGGTTCATTGCGCATACGACCGCGCGACGAAACCCGCAAGGTGCCGTTCGAAATGATCTGGATTGCCGCTTTCCCGCTGGTGCGCGGCGGCGGAAATGTGCTTCAGGGCCAGGCGCGCAGCCGGTGGCCCAGGAACAGGGCGATCGGCGTTTCCGGCCGGGCCGGGAAGCGCAGCGCGGCGGGGGCAAGCGTGTCGATGCCATCGAACAGTTTGCCATAGACTTCCCGCACCCGCACCGCCTCGAGCCGCGGGCCGAGCAGCAGCACGTCCTGGCCGAGATGCGCTTCCGGCCCCGGGCCATAGGCGAACTGGCGCGCATCGGTATTCAGGCAGATCACCGGCGGATCGCCTCCGAGCGCATAGCCGAGCTTGCCGGTGATCGACCAGGACGGGCCGGCGATCACGGTGTTCGGCCGGTGCAGCAGGCCGCGGCGGTCCAGTTCGCCGCGCAGCGGGGTCCAGTCGAGCGCCTGCAGGCCCGGGTCGAAACCGGGCGCAAAGGCGCGCAGCCAGTTCCAGCGCAGCTCCGCCGCACTCGCCAGCAGCGCGACGAGCAGCAGCGCGGCGGTGCCGATGGCGGCGCGCCCGGGCAGCGCGGGTCGGGCCTGTCCGAGCCGCACCAGTTCGACCCCGAGCAACGGGAACAGGAACAGGTAGCCGGGCATCGACCAGTGGAACAGCACCTGGCGCGACCACAGGGCCACCACGGCGAACCCCACGATGGGCGGCAACGCCAGGCAGCACAGCAGCCAGCTGCGCCAGGCCGCCGGCCCGGCGCGCAGGCCGCGTCCCAGGGCGACGAGCAACCCGGCCCAGATCCACGGCAGCAGGAACAGCGCCGCGCCTGCCAGCACCGCCAGCGGGCCGGTGGGATTGAGCCGGTACGCCGCCGCCCGCCCGCCCTGGAAGGCGAAGCTGGCCCAGCCGTTGGCGGCGTTCCACGCCAGCACCGGGGCGAACATCGCCGCCGCCACGCCTGCGGCCACCCAGGGCTGCGGACGGGCGAGCCAGCTTCGGTGCGCCGGGCTGCTCAGCAGGTACGCCGCGGCGCCGCCCAGGGTGAGCACGGCGGAGTATTTCGCCAGCAGCGCCAACCCGATGCACCCCCCGGCCCCGAGCCACCACTGCCAGCCGCGGGCATCCGGCAGCGCCCGCAGCAGGCAGTAGCCGGCACCCAGCAGGGCACACACCAGCGGTCCGTCCGGCAGCACCCAGGAGGCGGTGGTGAAGCCCAGCACCGGGGCGAGGTTCAGCGCCACCGCCGCCCACAGGCCGGCCCGCGGGCCGTCGACCAGCGCGCCGAGCCGGTAGATGAGGAAGGTGGACAGGCCGAACAGCGCCACGAACGGCAGCCGCACCACCCCGGGTTGTTCGCTGCCTGCCAGCAGCGCCGCCCCGCGCGCCAGCCACCACGCCAGCGGCGGATGGTCGAAATAGCCCAGCTGCAGCGTCCGCCCGGCCGCCACCATGTAGGACTCGTCGATGCCCAGGCCGAACACCGCCGCCGCCAGCAGGCGCAGCACCGCGGTGCCGGCGATCAGCAGAACCAGCAGACGGGCAGCTTCGCTCTGCGGCATCGAACCGACGGGGCGGGCAGCGGGCACCGCCACCGCGCCCCGCCTCCGGTTCAGGCGGCGACCACGGTCTGCCGCTGTTCGCCCAGCCCGGCGACGCCCAGCCGCATCACCTGGCCCGGCCGCAGGAACACCGGCTCGGGCTTCTTGCCCATGCCCACGCCCGGCGGCGTGCCGGTGGAGATGATGTCGCCCGGATGCAGGGTGATGAAGTGCGACACGTAGGAGACCAGCTTGACCACGCCGAAGATCATGGTCCGGGTGGTGCCGTCCTGCATGCGCTTGCCGTCCACTTCGGTCCACAGCGCCAGGTCCTGCGGGTCCGGAACCTCGTCCCGCGTCACCATCCACGGGCCGGTCGGCCCGAAGGTGTCGCAGCCCTTGCCCTTGTCCCAGGTGCCGCCGCGCTCGATCTGGTATTCGCGCTCGCTGACGTCGTTGACGATGCAATAGCCGGCGACGTGCGCCATCGCCTCGCTCTCGGGCACGTAGCTGGCCGTGCTGCCGATCACGATGGCCAGCTCGACCTCCCAGTCGGTCTTCTTCGAGCCGCGCGGCATCTTCACGTCGTCGTACGGGCCGCTATAGGCGCCGAGCGACTTCAGGAAGATGATCGGCTCCTTGGGGATCGGCGAATTGGTTTCCGCGGCGTGGTCGGCATAGTTCAGGCCGATGCACACGAAGTTCAGCGGCCGGGCGATGCAGGGGCCGATGCGGTGGGTACCGTGCAGCACCGGCAGGGTGTGCGCGTCGATGCCCGCCAGCTTGCCCAGCCCCTCGGGCGAGAGCGTGTGGCCGTCGATATCCGCCACCACGTCCGAGAGGTCGCGGATGGTCCCGGTATTGTCCATCAGCCCGGGTTTCTCGGCGCCCGGCGGGCCCCAGCGCAGCAGCTTCATGGTGTGGCTTCCTTCCTCAGGTGAAATGTCGCCCGCGAGACGACGGTCCCGGCCGGTGCCGGGCGAATGCGCGCCCCAGGGTGAAGGGCAGGCCGATCGGGTGTCAACCGGCAGCCGGCGGTGCTAACGATTCCGCCACGCCACCAGGGCGCCGGTCATGGCCACTTCCTTGAGGCCCGCCGCCGCCAACGGCGCCAGCACCGCACGCAACTCGGCGGCCATCGCCTCGGCCTGCCCGCCCAGCCGCGCGGGCGAGGTGGAGGACATCGAGAATGCCCGAGCCACCATCGCTTCCACCGTCACGTCCCGGCGCTCGATCACCCCGAAGCATTCGAGGCGGGCAAACGGTGAGTCCAGCAGCACCGCCTCGTGGCGCACCCAGTTGGGACCGCGATAATCCGCATCGGGCGGTTCGTAGCGCCGCCGCACCTCGCGCCAGCGCTCCAGCCAGGCGTTCTCAGGTACCGCCGGGCTGTGGTCGTGAAACAACGCCACCGCGCCGCCGGCCTCGATCATCCCGTCCAGGCGGCGCAGCGTGTCCACCCGGTCCATCCAGTGGAACGACCGTCCCATGACCACCAGGCGGAACCGCCCCTGCGCCGCGCCGAGATCGTAGGAACTGCCGCGCAGGAAGCGGATGTTCGCGGCCTCGCCGGCGGCCTCGCGGCCGGCCTCGAGCATGGCCGGTTCGGGGTCGATGGCCAGCACCTCGCCGGCCAGCGGCGCGAAGCCACGGGCCAGCGCTCCGGTGCCGCAGCCCAGGTCCAGCACCCGGTGATGCGCCCGCAGCCCGCAGACCGCCGCCACCCTGCGGATCAGGGCCGGCGCATACGGCGTCCGGCCCTGCTCGTAGGAGGCCGCGGCCGAGTGGAACCGGCCGGGCTTGAAGGGCAGCGGTTCGATCACGCCTCAGAACATGTCCGGCGTAACCACGTTCTGCGGGTGGTCGGTGAACAGCGCCGCCGCCATCGTCTCCGCCGACTTGGTGCGGATGTCGTCCCAGGCCTGCGGCGAATGGAACGCCGAGTGCGGCGTTACCACCAGCCGCCCGAGCAGCCACGGCTCTTTGGCCCGGTAGGCGCGCAGCAGTTCCGGAATCGGCTCGGTCGGCGGCTCGACGGGGATCACGTCGATGCCGGCGCCGGCGAGGTGGCCTTCGCGCAGCACGGTTTCCAGCGCCGTCCAGTCGACGATCGGGCCGCGCGCGGTGTTCACCAGCACGGCGCCGGCCGGCAGCCGCCTGAGCTGCGCCAGGCCCAGCAGGCCCCGCGTCTCCGGCGTCAGCGGCGTGTGCACGCTCACCACGTCGGACTGTTCCAGCAGCGCGTCCAGCGTCTTGGCCCGCCCGAAACCGAACGACAGCTCGGTGCCGACCGAACGGTACGGATCGAAGAACGACACGTTGAACCCGAAGGCCTTGGCCCGCAGCGCCACTGCGGTGCCGATCCGCCCCAGGCCGATGACGCCGAACCGCTGCACGTTCGAGCGGCGGATCAGCGGCGTGGTGATGGGGCCCCACACCGCCGGCTTCTCGCCGCGCTGGGTGTCGAAGTAGAGCGCGATGCCGCGGCGCAGCGAGAGCATCAGCGCCATGGCGTGGTCGGCCACTTCGGTGGTGCCGTAGTCCGGCACGTTGCACACCATGATGCCACGCTTGGCCGCGGCAACCCGGTCGATGATGTCGTAGCCCACGCCCATGCGCATCACCACGCGCAGCTTCGGCATGCGGGCGAAATCCGCCGCGGTGGCGCGCAACGTCATGAGCAGCAGCGCATCCGCTTCCGCGCAGGTCGCGTCGTCGAGTTCCGATATCGCCCCTACCCGGGCCATGATGATCTTGGCATCCGGTCCGTACGCCGCGCGCTCGACGCTGTCGTCGGGGTACAGGTCATCGGCATAAACGATCGTCGTCATCTTACCTCCCACCTTGCGCCGGCATCCGGCCTCGCCCAGAAAGGGCCGCATCGGCCAACGCTGCGCGGGTAGGAAGGGCCGGGGCCACCGAATTGGCAAGAGAGGATCGCGATGTCGATGAACGGAGCGGAAAGCCTGGTGCACACGCTGCTGGCCTGCGGGGTCGATACCTGCTTCGCCAATCCGGGCACCAGCGAGATGCATTTCGTTGCCGCGCTTGACCGCGTGCCGGGCATGCGCTGCGTGCTGGGTCTGTTCGAGGGCGTGGTGACCGGGGCGGCGGACGGCTACGCACGCATGGCGGGCAAACCTGCCGCGACGTTGCTGCATTGCGGCCCCGGCCTGGCCAACGGCCTGTCCAACCTGCACAACGGTCGCCGCGCCACCACCATGATGGTCAACTGCGTCGGCGACCAGGCGACCCACCATCGCCCGCTCGACGCCCCGCTCACCGCCGACACCGAGGGCTGGGCGCGCGGCGTGTCGGGCTGGGTGCGCACCGCCAGCAGGGCCGGGGAGGTCGGCGCCGATGCCGCCGCCGCGGTGCAGGCCGCCCGCACCGCGCCGGGCTGCATCGCCACCCTCATCCTGCCGTCCGACACCTGCTGGAACCCCGGCGGCGTGCCCGCCGCGCCGCTGGCGGTGCCGCCGGCCCCGCAGGTGGCGCCGCACACCATCCAGCAGATCGCCCGCCTGCTGCGCCGCGGCGAACCGACCATGCTGCTGCTGGCCACCGATACGCTGCGCGCCGCCCCGCTCGCCGACGCCCATCGCATCGCCGCGGCCACCGGCGCGCAAATCTGGGCGCAGAACTCCAACCGGCGGATCGAGCGCGGCGCCGGCCGCTACCCGATCGACCGCGTCGCCTACGGCATCGACGTCGCGGTGAAGGACCTGGAGGGGATAAAGAACGTGGTGCTGGTGGGCGCGGAACGGCCGCCGGTGGGTTTCTTCGCCTATCCGAACAAACCGGGGCTGATGACGCCGCCCGACGCGGCGGTGCATGTGCTCGCCCGCCCCGAGCACGACCTGCCGGCTGCCTTGGCCGCCCTGGCCGATGCGCTCGACGCCCCCGCCGTGCCGCCGCCGCCCCGCGAGAAGGTGCCGCAGGTGGCCCGCGGCGCGGTCACGGCGGAACGCCTCGGCGCCTCGCTCTGCGCCCTGCTGCCGGAAGGCGCCATCGTCACCGATGAAGGCGTTTCGTTCGGCGGCCCGATCTACCGGGCCTGCCAGGACGCCGCGCCGCACGACTGGATCAGCATCACCGGCGGCGCCATCGGCGACGGCATTCCGCTGGCCACCGGCGCCGCGGTTGCCTGTCCGGGCCGGCGGGTGGTGAACCTGGAGGCGGACGGTTCGGCGATGTATACGCTGCAGGGGTTGTGGACCCAGGCCCGCGAGAACCTCGACGTCACCACCATCATCTTCGCCAACCGCCGCTACGCCATCCTGCTTGCCGAACTGGCCAATGTCGGCGCCAATCCCGGGCGCACCGCGCTCGACATGCTGGACCTCTCCCGCCCGGCACTGGATTTCGTCAAGCTGGCCGACGGCATGGGCGTTGCGGGCGGCCGCGCCGAAACCATGGAGCAGTTCAACGACCTGTTCGCCCAGTCCTGCGCGCGGCGCGGTCCGTTCCTGATCGAACTGCTGATCCCGTGAACGTGTCGCCGACCCGGGGGCAGGGCGTGGCAGAACCGGGCGGCGATCGCCGCACCGTCAGGAGGGAGCCGAAGATCCGTCCGATCGACGTGCCTCGCCGGGTGTTCACGGGGCATCTCGTGGTGGCCCTCGGGCTCGGCGCCACGGCGCTGGGCGGGGTGCTGGCCACGCCAGCCCATGCCGAGAACGACCAGGACCAGCCACCGGACCGTGGCAACACCCGGTGGTGGCCCCACAGCCGCCAGCAGGATCGCCGTCAACTGCGCCAGCAGACCATCCCGCCCAGGCAGCAACAGCAGACCCAGGACCGTCAGTAGGGCCGGCCCCGCCTGTCAGTCGGTCGCCTTGACCTCGATGTGACGTTCCTCGGTTTCCATGCCGGGCCGCTTCGGCAGCGTCACCGTCAGCACGCCTTTGCTGAAGGTCGCGGCAATGGCGTCGCGATCGATCCCCTTGGGGATGGCAAAGCCGCGCTTGAAGCTGCCGTAGCTGCGCTCGATGACGTGGAAGTTCGTCGCGTCGCCCTCGTCGTCCCGGCGTTTCTCGCCGCGCAGCGTGAGCATGTCGCTGGCGAGCACCACCTCCACGTCCGTCTCGTCGAGGCCGGGCAGTTCGGCTTTCACCCACCAGGCCGTTCTGTCCTCGCCGATGTCCACGGCCGGTGCCCGGGTGCCGAACATGCGGTGCATATGCGGCACGTTGTGGCCCAGGAAGCGTTCGACCAGTCGATCCATTTCCGTGCGGAAGCTTTCCCACGATTCGCCTTCGGAGCGGATGTTCTGCCACGTCTTGGGAACCGGGGCGGGCTCAGCGGGGTCGGCCTTTGTCACGTCGACTTGTGCCGGTGCCATCGGTGTTCTCCCCTTGCAACTGTCAGTTCAGACAACTGCCGCGTATGGCAACATCACAGTGCAACGGACCGCGCCGGAATGCATTGACCCAGGTCAACCCTGGCTAATTCTGGCCATCACTCCCTGCTGCACTTGGCCCGTTGGAACAGCCAGCGCCGCTCACGGCCCCGCCGACGGCGTGGCGCCGATGCGCGCGCCCAGCCACCAGCCGGCCGCCACCGCCAGCAGGCACAGCACCACCGAGCCCGCCACGTTGGCGAACGCCGCCCCCCAGGCCTCGCTGCGCACCAGTTCCAGCGTCTGCAGGCTGAACGAGGAGAACGTCGTGAACCCGCCGCACAGGCCCACCATGACGAAGATGCGCAGTCCTGCCCCGGCCGGCAACGGGCCGCCGGGCAGGGTGAGCGTGCCGAAGCAGCCGATGACGAAGCTGCCGACGACGTTGATGAGCAGGGTGCCCCACGGGAAGGCGGCGCCCCACAGCCGCGCCGCCGCCAGGCCCAGGCCGTAGCGCGCCATGCCGCCGAGCGCGCTGCCCAGCGCCACCCAGAGATAGGCCAGCATCCGCCGCGCCCTATTTCAGCACCACGTCGGCCTCGACGCTGGCCTCCACCGGCACGTCCGCGGCCTCGACGGTGGGGGGTGGCGCGGAAACCCCCGCCATCGGCGCCGCCATCTGGCGCAGCACCGGCATCGGCTGCTGGCGGGCGACGCCGAGCCGGATGTCGCGGAAGCTGTCGAAGCGCAGGCCGAGGATGCCGGCGGCCTCGTCGGCGCGCGCGCGCAGCGTTCCCAGCGCCTGTTTGGTTGCCTCGGCGTGCGCCGTGCGCGCCGTTTCGGCGGCCATTTGCCAGTCGAGCTCCGTCACCGCCAGGCCGCGCTGTTGCAGCGTGCCCACCAGGGTGAGCAGCGCAACCCCGTCGGTGCCGCGCAGCGTCAGGGTCTGGCTGGCCCGCCAGTCCTGCCGGCCGATCGGGCGCGTGGCGTCGCGCGGCCACACCGAATAGGCACCGGTGGTCAGCTTCACCCCCGCGCTCTGGCGGGCGAGCGCCACCGCGTCGGCCATGGCGGCATTGACCTGTGCCTGCGCCGCCGCCGCCGCGGGCGCCATCGCCTCGGCGCGCAGCGCCGCCACCAGTTCGTCGGGCCGCACCATGATGCGGGCGGATTCGGAAAGGTGCAGCAGCGTGTCGGCCGCGGCGGGGCCGGCCAGCGACAGGCCCAGGACCAGGGTGGCGGCGCGCAACATGGCAACCTCGCGTCTGCAATGGCGGACGGGCGCTATTCTGCGCCCGGCCGCCGGAGCGGGGAAGCCGGGTCGGCGCCGTCTACGCCAGGTGCAGCAGCCGCGGCAGCCAGAGCGAGATCGCCGGGATGTAGGTGACCAGCATCAGCACGCCGAACATCAGCAGGTAGAACGGCCAGATGTGGCGCACGACATTTTCCATCGATACGCGTCCCACCGCGCAGCCCACGAAAATGATCGCGCCCACCGGCGGGTGGCATAATCCGATGCCGAGATTGAGCAGCATGATGATGCCGAAATGCACCGGATCGACGCCGAAATTCACCACCACCGGCAGCAGGATCGGCGTGCAGATCAGGATCGATGGCGCCATGTCCATGAAGCAGCCGATCAACAGCAGCATGATGTTGATCATCATCAGGATGACGTACTTGTCGTGCGACATCGACAGGAAGAACGCCGTCACCTTCGCCGGCATCTGCACCATCGCCATGATGTAGCCAACCGCCGCGGCGAAGGCGATCAGCGTCATCACCATCGCCACCGTGCGCAGCGTGCGGTGCACCAGCAGCGGCAGATCGTTCCAGCGGTAGTCGCGATAGATGAACATGGTCACGCAGAACGCCCAGACGCACGCCACCGCGCCGGCCTCGATGGCGGTGAACACGCCGCCGAGGATGCCGCCGAGGATGATCATGATCGTCACCATGCCCCAGGTGGCATCGACCACGATGCGGAGCGACTCGCGCCAGGGCACGACGACGCCGCGCGGATGCTTGTCGCGATAGGCATAGACCAGGCACATCAGAATGAGCGCCAGCCCGAGCAGCAGCCCGGGCACGACGCCGGCCATGAACAGCGCGATGATCGAGATCGTGCCGCCGGTGGCCAGCGAATAGATCACCGCGTTATGCGAGGGCGGCACCAGCAGCGCCTGCACCGAGGCGGTGATCGTCACGTTGGTGGCGAACACGCGCGGATAGCCGCTCGCCTCCATCTGCGGGATCAGCACCGAGCCGACCGCCGAAATGTCGGCCACCGCCGAGCCGGAAATGCCGGACAGGAAGGTGGTGGCGATTACGTTCACCGCCGACAGCCCGCCGCGCAGGCGGGTGACGCCGACGATGACGTTGGCCAGCGCCACCAGCCGGCGCGCCATGCCGCCCTCGGCCATGATGGCGCCGGCGAGCACGAAGAACGGGATGGTCAGCATGGCGAACTTGGACACGCCGCTCGACACCTGCAGCATCACGGCTTGCAGCGGGATGTCGGCCCACCAGGCGCCGATCAGCGCGGACACGCCAAGCGCGTACGAAACCGGCATGCCGATGACGAGGCCGACCACCAGGGCGAGCAGGACGATGATGATTTCCATGACGCCGCTACTCCCTGCCCGCGAACCTGTCGGGGATCACGTCCTTGGCCGGGCCGAGCAGCAGCCGTTCCGCCACGAAGCAGACGGTGATCGCCGCGCCGAGCGGGATCGGCAGATAGGTGATGCCGACGGCCAGCCATGGGAACTCGTCGATGTGCTGGTGCCAGGTGGTTGCGCAGAGCTGGAAGCCCCACCAGGTCATGAAGGCGCACAGAGCGCCCACCACCAGCTCGGACAGGATTTCCGAGGCATACCCCAGCCGTGGCGGCATCATCCGCTGGAACACCAGCACCCGCATGTGCACATCGGCACGGTAGCAGGCGGCGGCGCCGAAGAAGGTGAGCACGATGGCCAGCAGCACCGCCGCCGGTTCGGGCCAGCCCGCCGCGTGATTGAGCACGTAGCGCGTGTAGACGCCCCACGGAATGACCGCTGAAATCAATACCAGCGACAACGAGGCGATGATGGCGCTGATCCAGTAGAGCACGTCCATGGCCTGGCGAATCAATTGCCGCATCGTCATCATCCCACAGGGCGTGTTGAAGTCCACGGGCGGAGGTCGCATGGCCCCCGCCCGCGGCGTTGCATCGGCGCGGCTGCTACTTGGTGTCCTGGATCCGCTTGATCAGGTCGGGCCACTTGGCGCCGTACTTGTCCCACACCGGCTTCACCGCCGCTTGGAACGGCGTCTTGTCGGCGATGGTGTTCACCTCGATGTTGGCGGCCTTCATCTTGGCATAGGCCTCCTTTTCCAGGTCGTTCCACAGGCCGCGCTCCTCAAGTTGCGCCTCGCGCCCGAACTTGAGGATCAGTGCCTGGTCGTCCTTGGAGAGCTTGTCCCAGATCGGCCGCGACATGACCACCATCTCCGGCACGATGAGGTGCTCGGTGAGGGTGTAGTACTTCGCAACCTGGTAGTGATTGTCGAACACGAAGCTCGGCGGGTTGTTCTCGGCGCCGTCGATGACGCCGGTCTGCAGGCCGCTGAACACCTGGTCGTAGCCCATCGGCACGCCGTTGCCGCCGAGCGCGTTCATCATGTCGACGAACATCGGGTTGCCCATCACCCGCATTTTCAGGCCCTTGAGGTCGCCGATGCTCTTCATGGCGCGCTTGGTGTCGTACATGCTGCGCGCGCCGGCATCCATGAAGCACAGGCCGACGATGTGGCTGTTCGGCGCGTTGGTGACCTTGTCGAGCAGTTCGCGGCCGATCGGCCCGTCGATCACCAGCTCCATGTGCTCGGGGCTGCGGAACAGGAAAGGCAGGTTGAACACGTTGAGTTCGTCGACCACGGGCCCGATGGTGCCGACGGAGACGCGGGCGAAGGCGATGGCGCCGACCTGCGCCTGCTCGATCGCCTCTTTCTCGCCGCCGAGCTGCATCGACGGGAACATCTGGATGGTGAGCCGCCCGTTGGTGGCGGCGGCGAGCTTCTTGCCCATGTTCTCGACCGCGACCACGGTCGCATAGCCGGCCGGGTGCACGTCGGACGCCTTCAGCACCATCGTCGCCTGGGCCGCGGCTGAGCGGGTAAGGCCGCCCGTAACAAGCCCCAGCGCCGCCAGGCTGCCGCCGAGCTGCAGTACGTTGCGTCTTTTCATCGGAATCCTCCCTAACGTCGGTGCGCCATGTTCCTGGCACGATCACGGAACCGATGCGTTCGATGCGCCCGGCACGCCAATGATCGTGCCCGTAATATTTGGAATAGCATCATTATGCGGCGCCAACAAGCTGGTATGGCAGTGAAAGTGCAACAATTCGACACGCGGGGAACGGCGTCTGCGAACCGGGGGAGGAACAGAATTCCGGCCGCCGACCCATCCAGGTTCGCCACCAAGCGCTCCTGCGGGCTTGCGTCCCCGGCCTGCCCTGCTATCGGTGTTGCGGATTGGCAACCGCGAGGACCCGCCATGAACCCCGACGACCTGCGTGCCCGCGTCTCGGACGTGCTCGCGGACGCCACCCTGCCCGAACTGCCCAACCACCACCCGGGCAAGGTGCGCGACAACTACGACCTGCCGGACGGGCGCCGCATCCTGATTGCCACCGACCGGCTCAGCGCCTTCGACCGCATCCTTGCCGTGATCCCCTGCAAGGGCCAGGTGCTCACCCAGACCGCCCGCTACTGGTTCGAGGCGACGCGCGACATCTGCCCCAACCACGTGCTGGCCTATCCCGACCCGAACGTCGTGGTCGGGCAGCGGCTCGACATCCTGCCCGTCGAGATGGTCGTGCGCGGCTACCTGGCCGGCACCACCGGCACTTCCATCCTCACCATGTACCGCGCCGGCAAGCGCGACATGTACGGCATCCGCCTGCCCGACGGCCTCACCGACAACCAGCCGTTGCCGCAGCCCATCATCACCCCCACCAGCAAGGCCGCCGACGGCGGCCACGACGAGCCGCTGACGCCGGACGACATCCTGCGGCGCGGCCTGCTCAGCGAGGCCCAGTGGGCCGAGGTGTCGACCTACGCGCTGGCGCTGTTCGCCCGCGGCCAGCAGGTTGCCGCCGAGCGCGGCCTCATCCTCGCCGACACCAAGTACGAATTCGGCACCGACCCCGCGGGCCGCATCGTGCTGGCCGACGAAATCCACACCCCGGACAGCAGCCGCTACTGGATGGCCGACAGCTATCCCGGCCGCGTCCGCCGCGGCAAGCCGCCCGAGAGCTTCGACAAGGACGTGGTGCGCGCCTGGGTGGCGGAGCGTTGCGACCCGTATGCCGATCCCATCCCGCCGATCCCGCCGGAGGTGGTGCTGCAAACCGCGGCGGTTTACATCCAGGCCTACGAAACGATCACCGGCCTGCCCTTCGACGCGCCGCCGCCGGGGCCGCCGCTGGAGCGCATCCGGCGCAACCTGTCGGCCTGGCTGGGCGGGGCAGGGGGCGGCTAGAGCAATGCCAGCTTGAGCGGAATTGCTCGCCAACAAAGACCCAGAGCACTTCCTGCCGGTCTGGCAGCGCTCTGGGACGGGTCAGGGAGCCGCGCCGTCGGGGCTCGGCTCGGCGGGCGGCGGTACCGTCTCGCGCGTCGCCTCCAGTATCTCCATCACCCGCTCAATGGCGCGCACCACGGTGGCGCCGTTGCGCTGTGCCTTGGGGTCGGGATTCGCCCGCAGCATGTCGGCGGCCAGCATCGCCGGCGCCAGCGCGGACCGGACATCGTGCCGCATACGCGACGTCAGCTTCTCCAGGGTGTCGATCCTGGACTGCAGGTCGGCGAGCGACTGACCCATTGGCGGGGGCTCCATCTGTCCGATGGAGTTACCATCGGCCCAGGGCACCTGCAACCGTCGGTACGGCGCCGGGACGCTACCCCCGGCGCAACTGGCTCACATCGCGCACCGCGCCGCGCGCGGCGCTGGTGGTGAGCGCCGCATAGGCCTGCAACGCCTGCGACACCTTGCGGTCGCGCCCGACGGGCTGCCAGGCCGCGGCGCCGCGTGCCGCCATCGCCGCCCGCCGGCGCTCGATCTCGGCTTCGTCCACCGCCAGTCGGATGCTGCGCGCCGGGATGTCGATCTCGATGCTGTCGCCTTCCGCCACCAGCCCGATGGTGCCGCCCTCGGCGGCTTCCGGCGAGACGTGGCCGATCGACAGCCCCGCCGTGCCGCCGGAGAAGCGTCCGTCGGTGACCAGCGCGCAGGCCTTGCCCAGCCCTTTCGACTTCAGGTAGCTGGTCGGATACAGCATCTCCTGCATGCCCGGCCCGCCTTTCGGGCCCTCGTAGCGGATCAGCACCACGTCGCCCGGCCCCACCTTGCCGCCGAGGATGCCGGACACCGCCGCGTCCTGGCTTTCGAAGATGCGCGCCGGACCGGTGAAGCGCAGCACCGAGGCGTCCACGCCGGCGGTCTTCACCACGCAGCCGTCCACCGCCAGGTTGCCGTACAGCACCGCCAGCCCGCCGTCCTGCGAGTAGGCATGCGCGGCGTCGCGGACCGTGCCCCCCTCGCGGTCGAGGTCGGGGCTGTCCCAGCGGGCGGACTGGCTGAACGCCTCGATGGTCGGGATGCCGCCGGGCGCGGCGCGGAAGAAATCGTGCACCGAAGTCGCGGCGGTGCGCCGGATGTCCCACCGCTCCAGCGCCTCGCCCAGGCTGGGGCTGTGCACGGTGGAAACCGTCCGGTCGATCAGCCCGGCCCGGTCGAGCTCGCCCAGGATCGCGAAGATGCCACCGGCATGGTGCACGTCCTCGACATGCACCGTGGCGATCGAGGGTGAAACCTTGCACAGCACCGGCACGCGCCGCGACAGCCGGTCGATGTCCTTCATGGTGAACCCCACCCCGGCTTCCTGGGCCGCCGCCAGCAGGTGCAGCACCGTGTTGGTCGAGCCGCCCATGGCGATGTCGAGCATCATGGCGTTCTCGAAGGCGGCGAAGCTGGCGATGCCGCGCGGCAGCACGCTGGCGTCGTCCTGCTCGTACCAGCGATGCGCGAGGTCGACGATGGTGCGACCGGCTTCGAGGAACAGCTGCTTGCGGTCGGCATGGGTGGCCAGCAGGGTGCCGTTGCCGGGCAGCGCCAGGCCGAGCGCCTCCATCAGGCAGTTCATCGAATTGGCGGTGAACATGCCCGAACACGAGCCGCAGGTCGGGCAGGCCGAGCGCTCCATGTCCATCACCTCGGCGTCGGTGACGGAGGCGTCGGCGGCCACCACCATGGCGTCGATCAGGTCGACCGCGCGGGCCTTGCCCTTCAGCACCACCTTGCCGGCCTCCATCGGGCCGCCGGAGACGAAGATGGTGGGGATGTTCAGCCGCAGCGAGGCCATCAGCATGCCCGGCGTGATCTTGTCGCAATTGGAAATGCACACCAGCGCGTCGGCGCAGTGGGCATTCACCATGTATTCGACCGCATCGGCGATGAGTTCGCGCGAGGGCAGACTGTAGAGCATGCCGTCGTGCCCCATGGCGATGCCATCATCGACCGCGATGGTGTTGAATTCCTAGGCCACCCCGCCGGCCGCCTCGATTTCGCGCGCCACCAGCTGGCCGAGGTCCTTGAGATGGACGTGGCCGGGCACGAACTGGGTGAACGAATTGGCGACGGCGATGATCGGCTTGTCGAAATCGCCGTCCTTCATGCCGGTCGCCCGCCACAGGCCGCGGGCACCGGCCATGTTGCGGCCATGGGTCGTGGTGCGGGAACGATATGCGGGCATGGGTCGGGCTCCTTCGGCTTTGCGGCATGTGAGCCTAAGCGGGCGGCGGCTTCAACCCCCGGAAATGGCGCCGCCTGTCCCCAGCGAGCAGACACGGTGCTGGCGCCGAACGCCAACGTGACGAATTACGGCAACCTGGCCGGCACGCTGGCGGCCGCATCCCTCACGCAGTATTCCGAGTTGCACAGCGCGCCGTTCACCGGCGATCTGTCGTTCCTGCCGACCGCCTACGACCAGGTCGTCATCGTGCGGGAGCCGTCGGGCTGGGCGCTGATGGCGGGCATGCTCGCCCTGTTCGCCCTGCTGCGACGCCGGGCGAGGCACGTCTGCGTCTCTTGACGCGGGCCCCCTCGGGGGGCAGTTCGGCACTCCCGACAGCAGGACGTGGACCGCGCGCATGCCCAACCCGACCCTCGACCCGGCCACCGCCGAACTGCGGCGGCTGCTCGACATCATGGCGGCGCTGCGCCACCCGGAACGGGGCTGTCCGTGGGATGTGGCGCAGGATTTTGCCAGCATCGCCCCCTACACGATCGAGGAGGCCTACGAGGTTGCCGATGCCATCATGCGCCGCGACTTCGCCGCCCTTCCCGACGAACTCGGCGACCTGCTGTTCCAGGTGGTCTATCATGCCAGGCTGGCCGAGGAGGCGGGGCGTTTCGGTTTTGCCGAGGTCGCGCGCCACAGCGCGGACAAGATGGTGCGCCGGCACCCGCACGTATTCGGCGAGGCCGCGGCGCGTACCGCGGGCATGCAGGTGACCGCCTGGGACGAGCAGAAGCGGGCCGAGCGCGCCGAGCGGTTGGAAACCGGCACGCTGGCGGGCATCCCGCTCGGCCTGCCCGCCCTGACGCGGGCGGAGAAGCTGACGCGGCGGGCGGCACGGGTGGGCTTCGACTGGCCGGATGCCGCCGCCGTGCTGGAGAAGCTGGACGAGGAAGTGGCCGAATTGCGCGCCGAACTCGACGCGGCGGACCCGGTGCGCCTGGCCGACGAGTTGGGCGACGTGCTGTTCGTGGTGGCGAATCTCGCGCGCAAGCTGGGGCTGGACGCGGAACGTTGCCTGCGCGAGGCCAGCGGCAAATTCGCCCGCCGGTTTGCTGCCGTGGAGGCCACCCTGGCGGCGCAGGGGCGCACGGCCGACGACGCGTCGCTCGATGAGATGGAGGCGATCTGGCAGCAGGTGAAGCGCTGAACGACCTGGCGTTCACCAGGCACAATGCACCGGCCGGCGATGGCGTTCGCCGGCCGGTACGCATTCAGGAGTGCGTCGGATCAGATTCCGGCGGCGACCCTTCGCATGAGTTCTTCACGAACTTCCTTCTCGAGTGTGCCACGCTCGTCCTGCGAAACTTCCTGACCCAGCAGCGTGCGTACGGCGAAGCTGACGAGCTTGCGCCGCAATGCGCTTTCCTGCTGCGGAACCGCATCGCCCATAATCGGACTGGCTTTACGTTTCTGTGCATAGACAGTCGCGGTGGAAACACCGAACTTCGTCGCAACCGCGTTCCCCGCTTCGCCTCTGGCGAGCGCCTGGGCAATCCCAGCCTTCTGTTCGGCGGTCAGCCGCTTGCGGGTTTTGGGTTCCGCCGATGCCATCACTTTGGTCGCTCGTGCCATGTCTGATACTCCAAATTGCAACACAGAATATCATAATTGTGCGATACGTCCATACGAAGAAACTAAACGCCAGACGATTCCATGCCACCGGGGATGCAGGATGACCGAAGGCTCTTCTGACAATGACGACTGCTGCGGCATGCACCGCACTGCCATTGCCGATACGCCGTTGTCGCCCCAGCGCGTCCAGTTGATCCGCCAGGCCTTCCGCCTGGAGTGGCTGACGGTCGGGTGGATGGTCGTCGAGGCCGTCGTCGCGCTCTGGGCGGGCTGGCTCGCCGGCAGCGTAACGCTCTGGGCGTTCGGCCTGGACAGCGTCATCGAGCTGGTCTCCGCCGGCGTGCTGATCTGGCGCCTGACGGTGGAGTTGCGGCACGGGCGGGCGTTCCCGGAGCAGGTGGAACACCACGCCGCCCGCATCGCCGGAGGGCTGCTGTTCGCCCTGGCCGCCTGGATTGTCGTCGCCGCCGGCTGGAGCCTGTGGACCCGGCATGCGCAGGCGTTCTCGCTGCCCGGGCTGGTCATGGCCGTGCTTGCCATGCCGGTGATGTACCTGCTCGCCCGCCGCAAGCTCGCCATCGCCGCGGCGCTGGGCAGCCCCGCCATGCGCGCCGATGCCGTCGAGAGCATCACCTGCGGCTGGTTGTCCGCGGTCGTCGTGCTCGCCTTCCTGGCGGACCTTGCCACCGGCGCGTGGTGGGTGGACGCGGCGGCTTCGCTCGGCGTGCTGTGGTTCGTCGTTCGCGAGGCGCGCGCGGCGTGGTCGGGCCGGGACTGCTGCGACGACTGACGCCGGCGCCGGCCCGCAAACCGGCAGGGAATCGTTGCATGCCTCGCTTGCGCATCGGGTCGACGCGACGGCTCCGGCGGCTCTATTGTAGCCCTGCGAGTCGGTGAGGAGCGGAGCCATGGAACTGCCAAAGGCGCGTGGAGCGAGACTGGCGCCGCGCACCGGCGGGCGCCTGGTGGCGGACGCGCTGGTGGCGCAGGGCATCACCCATGCCTTCGCCGTGCCCGGCGAAAGCTACCTCGACGTCCTCGACGGGCTGTATGCCGTGCGCCAGAAGCTGCACCTCACCACCTGCCGCTTCGAGGCCGGCGCCGTGCACATGGCCGAGGTCTGCGGCAAGCTCACCGGCCGCCCGGCCGCCGCCTTCGTCACCCGCGGCCCCGGCGCCTGCCACGCCGCCATCGGCGTACACGTGGCGTTCCAGGATTCCACCCCCCTGTTGCTGTTCGTCGGCCAGATCCCGTTCGCGGAAACCGACCGCGAAAGCTTCCAGGAAGTCGACTACCGGCGGATGTTCCAGCCGCTGGCCAAGTGGGTCACCCAGATCGACGATGCCGCCCGCATCCCCGAACTGGTGGCGCATGCGGTGGACGTCGCCACCACCGGCCGTCCCGGTCCGGTGGTGATCGCGCTCTCCGAGGAGATGCAGAGGCGCTCGGTCGAGGTGGGCGATATCGGCCGCGCGCCGGTCAGCCGCCCGCATCCCGATCCGGCCGCGCTGCAGCGCCTGCACGCCTTGCTGGCGCGTGCGCGCAAGCCGCTGGCCATCCTGGGCGGCGCATGCTGGAGCGAACAGGCGCGCGCCGATATCCGCAGCTTCCTCATCGCCAACGACCTGCCGGTGACCGTCGCCTTCCGCCGCCAGGCGCTGTACGACGGCACGCTCGACAATTATGTCGGCGACCTGGGCGTCGCCTCCGACCCCGCGCTGGTGGCGCGCGCTGGCGAGGCGGACCTGATCCTGGCGATCGGCACCCGCCTCGGCGAGCCGGTGACGCAGGGCTACACGCTGTTCGATGCGTCCGGCCATACGCCCATCGTGCACGTCCATCCCGACCCCGGCGAGATCGGCCGGGTGTATCGCCCTGCGCTTGGCATCTGCTCCGATCTCGACGCCTTCGCCGCCGCCGCGGCGGCGCTCGCCCCGGTCAGGCCGGCCTGGCGGGCCTGGACGCGCGAACTGCGCGCGGTGCGCGAGGCCGGGCGGGAGGTGCCGGATTACGAGGGGCCGCTCAACGTCGCGCAGGCCCTGCGCGACCTGGAAGGGCTACTGGACGACGACGCCATCCTCACCTGCGACGCCGGCAATTTCTCCATCTGGCCCACGCGCTTCATGAACTTTTCCGACCGCCAGCGTTTCGTCGGGCCGAGCAACGGCGCCATGGGCTACGGCGTGCCCGCGGCGGTCGGCGCCAAGATCGCCTTCCCGCAGCGCCAGGTGGTGGCCTTCGTCGGCGATGGCGGCTTCCTGATGACCGGCCAGGAACTGGCCACCGCGTTCCATCACGGCGTCGCGCCGATCGTGCTGGTGTTCAACAACCAGATGTACGGCACCATCCGGATGTACCAGGAGCGCCTGTATCCGGGGCGCGTTTCCGGCACCGCGCTGACCAACCCGGACTTCGTCAAGCTCATCGAGGCGTTCGGCGGCCACGGCGAACTGGTGGGCGAGACCGCGGCGTTCGCCCCGGCATTCCGCCGCGCTGTCGAGAGCGGCCGCCCGGCGGTGATCGAGCTGGCGATGGATCCGGAGCAGATCACCAGCCGTTCCACCATCGCCCAGTTGCGGGCCGGCTCGACGGCCAAGCCGGCGGCCAAGCCTGCGCCCAAACGGGCGGGCGCCGCCGCCAAGCGCCCGGCTGGCGGCGCCCGCACCGGGAAGAAGCCGGCGCCCAAGCGGTGAGCGCCCGGCGATTGGCCGGCCCCGGGAAATGAATTCTTCAACAATCCCGTGCTGGCATAGCCGCGAGAATCCGCCACGTCCGGCGGCAAACAAAAGGTGCGGCCGTTCGATGCCGTGCCGAGGAGAAAGCGCCTCATGAGCATCTATACCGGCCCCGTGTTCGCGATGGCGCGGGAGCAGTTCCAGACGGTCGCAGACTACCTCGACATTCCCCCCAGCGAGCGCGACCGGCTGCTCTACCCCAAGCGGGCCATCACGGTATCCGTCCCGGTGCACACCGATGATGGCCGCGAAATCGTCTACCAGGGCTACCGCGTCCAGCATCACCTGACCCTCGGCCCCACCAAGGGCGGCACGCGTTATTCGCCCAAGCTCGACGTGGGCGAAGTGGCGGCGCTGGCCATCTGGATGAGCTGGAAATGCGCGCTCACCGGCCTGCCCTATGGCGGCGCCAAGGGCGGCGTGAACTGCGACCCCTACAAACTCAGCCGGCGCGAACTGGAGGCGGTGTCGCGCCGCTACATGCAGGAAATGATTCCCTTCGTCGGCCCGCACACCGACGTCATGGCGCCGGACATGGGCACCAACGAGCAGGTGATGGCGTGGTTCATGGACACCTACTCCATGTACCAGGGCCAGACCGTCACCGAGATCGTCACCGGCAAGCCGGTTTCGGCCGGCGGCACCGAGGGGCGGCGGGAGGCCACCGGGCGCGGCGTCGCCCATCTGGTGGGCCGCGCCATGGAACGCCTGCAGATGAAGCCGGCCGGCTCCACCGCCATCGTGCAGGGCTTCGGCAATGTCGGCTCGGTGAGCGCGGCGACGCTGGCCGAAATGGGCGTGAAGATCCTCGGCGTGTCCGACCACACCGCCTGCTACCACGACCCGAAGGGGCTCGACGTGGCATCGCTGGTGCGCCACCAGGCGCAGCACGGCGTGCTGGCGGGCTGGTCGACCGAGGCGGTGGCCGACCCCGACACGCTGCTGACCCTGCCGTGCGACGTGCTGGTGCCGGCCGCGGTGGAGCAGGTCATCACCGGCGCAAACGCCGGCCAGGTGAAGTGCCGCATCCTCGCCGAGGGCGCCAACGGGCCGACCACGCCCGAGGCCGACCGCATCCTCAACCAGCGCCGCGGCGAGGTGTTCGTCATCCCCGACATCCTGTGCAACGCCGGTGGCGTGGTGGTGAGCTACTTCGAATGGGTGCAGGACCTGCAACAGTTCTTCTGGGACGAGTCCGAAGGGCTGAAGCGGCTGCGCCACGTGCTGGACGGCGCCTTCACCCGGGTGATGGCGCGCGTCGACCGCGACAGCGTGCCGAACCGCGACGCCGCGCTGGCAATCGGCGTGCAGAAAGTACGCGACGCCAAGCAGGTGCGCGGCCTGTTCCCGTAAGCCCGGTCCGGGAAGGGCGGCCTACGCCGCGGCGTAGGCCGCCCGCTCCAGCGCGCCGAACAGTTCCAGCACGGCCGGGTCGGCGAACGGCAGGATCTGCGTCAGCAGACAGCCGCCGAGGCCGCGTTCCGGGTCGAGCCAGAAATAGGTGTTGCACAGCCCGCCCCAGCCCAGGCTGCCGGCGCTGCGCCCGTGCGGCCCCGGCTCGGTGTTGAGCAGGAAACCGAGCCCCCATTTCTGCACCATGGCGGGAAAGAAGTCGGCATCGTTGGAGCGTTCCGGCACGCCCGAGATCATCGGCAGCACCCGCAGGTCGCCGATGTGGTTGCGCGCCATCGTCGCCACCGTCTCCGCGCCCAGCACGCGCGTCCCGTCGAGCGTGCCGCCGTTCAGCAGCATGCGCAGGAAGCGCGCGTAATCGGCGGGGCTGCCGCACAACCCGCCGCCGCCGCCGGTGAAGCCTTGCCCCAACCCGGCCGGCCACTCCATCGGCTGCAGCGTCCCGTCGGCCAGGCGCCGGTGCACCGGCGCCCGGCGCGCCTGCTGCGCCTGCGTCAGCAGGAAGCCGGTGTCGTGCATGCCGAGCGGGGCCAGCACCTGCTCGCGCAGGTGGCGATCCATCGACTGTCCGCTGACTGCCTCGATCATCAACCCGACGACGTCGACGCCGATGCTGTAATTCCATCGCGTGCCGGGATCGAACAACAGGGGCGTGCGCGCCAGTTCAGCGAAACTGGTGGGCACGCGCGGCAGACCGAGTTCCGCCTGCGCGCGGCGCAACTCGGCGTTCCACTCCGGGTAGCCGAACCCCGAGGTGTGGGTCAGCAGGTGGCGCAGCGTCATCGCCGTGCGGGCCGGGCGCAGCAGCGGCGCGCCGGCGCTGTCGAAGCCGTCGAGCACCCACGGTTCGGCCAGCGCCGGCAGCACCTCGCCAACCCGCGTATCGAGCGACAGCCGGCCCTGTTCCACCAACCGCATCATTCCCACCGATACGATCGCCTTGGTCATCGAGGCCAACGCGAAGATCGTGGTGGGGCTCATCGGCGCCTCCCCCGCGCCGGGTCCCGCCGCCGCTTCCAACAGCGTGCCGTCGCGCGTTACCGCCAGCACCACCGCCCCGGCGACCGCGCCGCGCGCCACCGCCGCGTGCAGCAGCGTTGCGAAACCTTGCGAGTCGGTCATGCGCCCCTCCCTCCGGTCGGGCGATCATGCATCGCGGTTCGCCAGGCCGGAAGCTTCGTTCACATCGTACCGATCCGGGTGAGCGGTCTTGCTCCTTCGTCGTTTTACTCACCAGTCGGTAATATAGGCGACACTTGGTGCTCTGAAGAATGACCGGACGAGCCGGGGTGCGTCCTTTATGCGCGCCAACTGCGCCTCGATCTTATCCTGCAACCG
>CAIMEK010000917.1 GCA_903839965.1 uncultured Acetobacteraceae bacterium
AGTTTTTCTTTCCGATGGCCGTGGGCCGAATGGCGTTCTCGACCAGGTTGTTGTCGATTTCCAACCGGCCATCGTCGCAGAAGCGCTGCAACTCGACCCAGAGATCCAGCGTGTATGTAATCGCCGTACGCATGGCGCTCTTCGGCAGGAACACGGCCTGTTTCTTTCGCAGCACCTTGCCGATGCGGGCCAGGATCATACCGGTCTGCGCACTGCGCACCGCCTGCCGCAGGGCAGGTCCTTTGCCGCGCAACTCATGCTCGATGCGGTACATCAACCGGATCTGATGCAACAACCATCCCGCCAGTACAGGCGATTCCTGTTTTGCTTCGTCGAACTTGCGCCGCACATGTGCCCAGCAGGCCGCCAGTGTGATGCCGCCATGCTTCCGGGCATAACTGTCATACACCACATAGCCGTCGCTTTGCACTTTTCCGCGGAAATCGCGCAACATGCCATCAAGACAACCACCGCCGCGCCCGGTGTGCCACTCGAACAACACATCACCGCCAGGTTGATTGTATACCCAGAGATACCCCTTGCGGCTTCCACCGGTCTCGGCCTGACAAAACCGGATCGGCGTTTCATCAACTTGTAAATAACCGCAGATTCTTAGCTCGTCGCCGATGTGCCGGTAGATCGGTTGCAACCAGTCGGCGGCAATGCGTACCCACTCGCTCATCGCCTGGCGGGAGAGTTCAATGCCGTAGCGCGTGCGCAGAATCATCTCCTGCCGGTAGAGCGGCAGGTGGTCCACGTATTTCTTGATCAGGATGTCGGTGATCAACCCCGGACTGGCAAAGCCACCTTCTACCAGGCGCGGCGCCAGGGGCGCAATGACAGGCGGCAGTGCACGATTGGTTTTGCTCGTGAACTTCCGACGGATGATGCGGCGCCGGAAATAACGTGTGGGCGTGACGTCGAGTTCTTCGGTGACTTCCTCGCCGATGCACCGGTAAGCCGTGGGGTTCTGCTTCACGGCCTCCGGATCGATCACGATCTCTTCGGTCGGCAGGTTCTCCGGCAGACGCGGCTTGCGGTCGCGTGGCGCACGCGGGCGAAAGGGTGAAGGCGGCGTTAGCGGATCGTCGTCTGGCGCCGGCGCTGCTGGCGCGTAGCCCAGCAGGAGTTCCAACTGGCGGGAATCAAGCTTCTCGCTCTTGCTGCCGAACATGCGTTTGAGCAGGATCTGAATCTTTTGCTGCTGCAGCTGGTTTTCGATGCGCAGTGCTTTGTTCTCGGCACGCAATTCTTCAATGATGGCGGCTTGCGCGGTGACCAGTTGCTGAAGTTGTTCAAGTTGCGAATGCATGATGTGTTCGTTGTATAGAACGCATCAGCCGCAGAAAAAGTTGTGTAGTTTTTTAAAAAAGTTATCTTCAGCGTTGATACCATGGGCGCAGCGATCCACGGCGCAAATCCACGCCGTCGAGCAGCAGGCCGAGTGCTTCCGGACTGAGTTGCAGCTTGCCGTTCTGTACGTCGACGCCCCTGGGCCAGTTGAACGTGCCTTGCTCCAACCGCTTGGTCATGACCCACAGGCCAGTGCCGTCGAAGTAGAGGATCTTGATCCGGCTATGTCGGCGGTTGGTGTAAACATACAAGGCA
>CAIMEK010000918.1 GCA_903839965.1 uncultured Acetobacteraceae bacterium
GGAAAGCCGTGGCGGCGGGCGAGCCAGGCACGCAGCGAGAGCTCGCCGCCGATGCCGGCGGGGTCGCCCATGGTCAGCGCGAGCGGCGGCAGGCGGGGGTGCGGCACGGCCCTTCCCCCTTCAGATGTGGATGGCACGGTTGTCGACGGCCAGCGCCGCCTCCTTAACGGCCTCGTTCAGGCTGGGATGGGCGTGGCAGATGCGGGCGACGTCCTCGGACGAGGCGCCGAATTCGATCGCGGTGACGATCTCGGCGATCAACGTGCCGGCGTCGGGGCCAATGATGTGGCAGCCCAGGATGCGGTCGGTGGCACGGTCGGCGAGGATCTTCACGAAGCCTTCCGTGCTGCCCATGGCACGCGCACGGGCATTGGCGGTGAACGGGAATTTGCCGACGCGGTAGTCCACGCCGTCGGCTTTCAGCTGCTCCTCGGTGCGGCCGACGCCGGCAACCTCGGGCCAGGTGTAGACCACGCCCGGAATCGCCTCGTAGTTCACGTGCCCGGCCTTGCCGGCCAGATGCTCCGCCAGCGCCATGCCCTCGTCCTCGGCCTTGTGCGCCAGCATCGGCCCGGCGATGACGTCGCCGATGGCGTAAATGCCGGGGACGTTGGTGGCGAAATGCGCGTCGGTGATAACCCGGCCTTGCCGGTCGAGCGCCACGCCCACCTCCTGCAGGCCCAGCCCCGCGGTGGTGGCGCGCCGGCCGATCGCCAGCAGCACGGCGTCCGCCTTGACCTCCTCGGCCGCGCCGCCCTTCACGGGCTCAACGGTCAGCGTCACGCCGCCATCGGTCAGGGTGGCGCCGGTGACCTTGGACGACAGCCGGAATTTCAGGCCCTGTTTGGCCAGGATGCGCTGGAAGTGTTTGGCGATTTCGGCGTCGTTGCCGGGGATCAGGCGGTCGAGGAATTCGATGACCGTTACCTGGGAACCGAGGCGCTGCCAGACACTGCCCAGTTCCAGCCCGATTACGCCGCCGCCGATGACCACGAGATGGCCGGGCACATGGTCGAATTCCAGCGCGCCGGTGGAGGTAACGATGCGCTGCTCGTCCACCGCGACGCCGGCCAGCGGCATGCTCTCGCTGCCGGTGGCGATGACGATGTGCTTCGCCGCGTAGTCCTCGCCGGCGACCTGCACGCGGCCACGGGCGGCAATACGGGCCTCGCCTTTCAGCCACCTCACCTTGTTCTTCTTGAACAGGAACTCGATGCCGCGAACGTTGGCGTCCACCACTTCGGCCTTGCGCGCCTGCATGCGCGCGAGGTCCAGTTTTACGCCTTCCACGACGATACCGTGGTCGGCCCAGGCGTGTTGCGTGGCGGCGAAGTTCTCGCTCGACTGCAGCAGCGCCTTGCTGGGAATGCAGCCGATGTTGAGGCAGGTGCCGCCGAGCGTGGCGCGCTTCTCGACGCAGGCCACCCGCAGGCCGAGCTGGGCCGCGCGGATGGCGCAGACGTAACCGCCCGGCCCCGCGCCGATGACGATAACGTCGAATTCTCCGGCCATTTGACTACAACTCCAGCAACATGCGCCGCGGATCCTCGACGCCTTCCTTCACCCGCACCAGGAACGACACCGCCTCGCGCCCGTCCACGATGCGGTGGTCGTACGACATCGCGACATACATCATCGGGCGGATCTCGACGCGGCCGTCGATCGCCACCGGCCGCTCCTGGATCTTGTGCATGCCGAGGATGCCGGATTGCGGCGGGTTGAGGATCGGCGTGGACATCAGGCTGCCGTAGACGCCGCCGTTGGTGATGCTGAACGTGCCGCCGGTGAGTTCCTCCAGCTTGAGCTGGCCGCTGCGGGCACGGCGGCCGAAATCCGCAATGGCCTTCTCGATCTGCGCGAAGCCCATGCGGTCGACATTGCGGATCACCGGCACCACCAGGCCGTTCGCGCCGCCGACGGCGATGCCCATGTGGACGAAGTGCCGGTAGACGATTTCGTCGCCGTCGATTTCGGCGTTCACCTCGGGAAACTCCTTCAGCGCCGCCACGCAGGCGCGCGCGAAGAAGCTCATGAAGCCGAGCCGCACGCCGGCGTGCTTCTTTTCGAAGGCGTCGCGGTAGTCGCTGCGCATGGCCATCGCCGCACTCATGTCCACCTCGTTGAAGGTGGTCAGCATGGCGGCGGTGTTCTGCGCCTCCTTCAGCCGGGCCGCGATGGTGCGGCGCAGGCGGGTCATCTTCACCCGCTCCTCGCCCTCTTCCAACGCACGCGGCGCCTTGGGGGAAGCGGCAGCGGCAGGGGCTGCGGCCGGCTTGGCCAGGAAGTCGATAACATCGCCTTTGGTGATGCGGCCGTCCTTGCCGCTGCCCTCGCCAAGCTGCGCCTTCGCGACGCCGGACTCCGCCATCAGCCGGACCGCGGCGGGCAACGGCGGGGGGGCGCGATCGGACGGCGGCGTGGCGGGTCGGGCGACCGGGCCGGGGGGCGAGGGCGGCGGGTTGACGCCGGCACGGGGATTGGCGCTGGGTCGCTCGACCTCCACCGGCCTGGGCACGGCCGGGCGGGCGGGGGTCAGCGCGGGGGCGTCGTCGGCGAGCGTGCCGAGCAGCGCGCCGACCTCGACCTCCGCGCCCTCGGCGGCGGCGATCTCGCCCAGCGTGCCGGCGGCCGGCGCATTCACTTCCACCGTCACCTTGTCGGTCTCGAGCTCGACGAGCGGCTCGTCGAGCGCGACCTTCTCGCCGGGCTTCTTCAGCCAGCGCGCGACAGTCGCCGAGGTGACGCTTTCGCCCAGGGTGGGCACCTTGATGTCGGTCGCCATGGAGGCCGGTCCAGTCCTGTCTGATCGTCCGATAGTCTGTCGAGCGTGGCGGGTCAGTCGAGCGTGAGGGCGCGCGCGACGATGTCGGCCTGCTCGGCGGCGTGCACCTTGGCCAGGCCCGTGGACGGGCTCGCCGCGGCGTGGCGGCCGACATAGCGCAGTCGTTTCGCCGCCCCGCCGATCGCCGTCAACACCGCTTCGGTGCGCCGGTCCATGAACTGCCAGGCGCCCATGTTCGAAGGCTCCTCCTGGCACCACAGCATTTCGGCATTGCGGTACGGCGTCAGCGCCTTGGGCAGCGATACCTTGGGATACGGGTAGAGCTGTTCCATCCGCACCAGCGCAACGTCGCGGATGCCCAGCTCGCGCCGCCGCGCCAGCAGGTCGTAGTAGACCTTGCCCGTGCACAGCACGACCCGCCGCACCTGCTCGGGCGGGGCGATCGCGTCCACCTCGTCGATGACGGTACGGAACCGCGTGCCGGGCCCCATCTCGGCGAGCGAGGAGACCGCCAGCTTGTGGCGCAGCAGGCTCTTCGGCGTCATCAGCACCAGCGGCTTGCGGAAATTCCGTTTCAGTTGCCGGCGCAGCGCATGGAAGTAGTTGGCCGGCGTGGTGATATTGGCCACCACCATGTTGCGCTCTGCGCAAAGCTGCAGGTAGCGCTCCAGGCGCGCCGAGGAATGCTCCGGCCCCTGGCCCTCGTAGCCGTGCGGCAGCAGCATCACCAGGCCGTTCATGCGCAGCCACTTGCTCTCGCCCGAGCAGATGAACTGGTCGATGATGACCTGCGCGCCGTTGGCGAAGTCGCCGAACTGCGCTTCCCACAGCACCAGCGAGTGCGGGTCGGCCAGCGAGTAGCCGTATTCGAAGCCGAGCACGCCGCCTTCGGAGAGCAGCGAGTTGTAAATCTCGATCTTGGCCTGTGCGGGCGCGATGTTGTTGAGCGGCACGTATTCGTTCTGGTTGGACTGGTCCACC
>CAIMEK010000919.1 GCA_903839965.1 uncultured Acetobacteraceae bacterium
ACTGTTGAGCTCGCTGGAGCGCGCGTATCGGGCGCCGGTAGACGTGGAATTTACGCTGAAGCTGGAGCATCTTGAAACGAGCAAACCCCAGGTGAATATTTGTATCTTACAGTGCCGCGTCAAAGCCTATTTTAGTGCCTATGGGGCTTCGCCCCGGTCTCAGCAACGCGGAGGCCGAATCCGGGCAGGTGTTTGTCGAAGTGCTCCTCCCGGTCAGCGGCTGGGCGCACCGCCGCGGCCGGGTGAAGTTCTGAGCCGCTCTGGCGATCCGCCCTGGCGCATGCGAGGCTCGTGGCATGCGCATCCATATCCAGAATCCATCGGCGGACGACCTGTTCGCGATCACCCCGGCACAATGGGACACCGCCTGCGCCCGCGCCGGCGAAACCGGGCATCATGCAAGCTGCGCGGCCGACGAAACCGGGTTCACCGCGGCCATCGGCGCGGCCGAGGTGCTGATCGCGCAGCCCGGCACGGTGCGCCGCTTTTTGCCGTTCGCCGCGCCCGCGCTGCGCCTGCTGTTCTGCACCGCCGCCGGGCTCGACGCGATCATGCCGTTCACCTGGCTGCCGCCGCGCCTCGTGCTGGTCAACAATCGTGGCGTGCACGGCACCAAGATGGGCGACTACGCGACGATGGCGCTGCTGATGCTGAACGCCCGTGTGCCGGCCTATGCCGATGCCCAGCGCCACCAGCAGTGGACACCGCATTTCGTGCCGCCAATCGGCGGCCGGCACGTCACCGTGGTGGGCACCGGCGACGTCGGCTCCGCGGTGGCTCGCGCCGCTCGCAGGCTGGGCCTGCGCAGCACCGGCGTGCGGACCCGCGCCGAGCCGCATGCCGATTTCGACCGCGTTGTGGCAGTGGCGGACCTCGATGCGGCGCTGGCGGAATCCGATTTCCTGGTGCTGGCCTGTCCGCTGCTGCCCGCCACCCGCAACCTGATGAACCGCGATCGGCTGGCGCTGTTGCCGCACGGCGCCGCGGTGGTGAATGTCGGCCGCGGCGCCCTGCTCGACCAGGAGGCGCTGGCCGACCTGTTGGCGGCGGGCGAGCTTTCCGGGGCGGTGCTCGATGTGGTCGTGCCCGAACCGTTGCCGCCGGGCCATCGGCTGTGGACCACGCCGAACCTGTTCGTCACGCCGCATGTCTCGACCGATGACCCGACCAGCTACAATCCGGCGAGCCTGGAGATTTTCTTCACCAACCTGCAGGCGTGGCGCGAGGGCCGGCCCATGCCGAACCGGGTTGATCCGCGGCGGGGCTACTGACCCCGCAGCGGGCTACTTCCAGGTCGAGAGATAGAAACGCGGCAGTTCGTCGGGATAGGGGCGGAAGTTCAGTTCGCGGCGGGTGACGTAGGTCTGCACACTGGTCATGATCGGCAACACATACATCTGCTCGGTCGCCAGCTTGACCGCGGCGCTGTAGAACTTGCGCCGCGTGTCGGCATCGGCGCTGCTGCCGGCGGCATCCACCAGCTTCTTCAACTCCGCATCGCGGGTGTCGTCGCCGGCGGCGAAACCCTCGGGCTGGCCGCTGAACAAATGCGGCAGGATGGCCGAAACGTCGTTGATGGACTGGCTGCCCCAGGTGGCGAAATAGATCGGGATGCTGCCCTCGAGATTGCGCCTGACCGCCGCCTGCACCTGCAGGTGGGTGACGCGGGCATCGATGCCGACCGCCTTCAGATATCCCTGCACGGCGTCTTCGAACTGCGGCAACAGGAAAGACACCAGCTCGGTGGAGAACCCGTTCGGATAGCCCGCCGCTGCCAGCTGCGCCCGCGCCTTGGCCGGGTCGTACGGATAGCGCACCGCGGCGGCGGATTCGCACCCGAACTGGGTGGGGAAGCACGGCGCCTCGGGAACGCGTGAACCGCCCTGCATCAATTTGCGCGCAATCGCGTTGCGATCGATGGCA
>CAIMEK010000920.1 GCA_903839965.1 uncultured Acetobacteraceae bacterium
ACGCTTGCTTCCGCCAAGGCGCTGATTCCGACGATCTCGCGCCTGCGCATCCTGCGCCAATGGGCCGGCGTGATGGACATGTCGATGGACGGCTCGCCGATCATCTGCCGCTCGCCGATTGACGGCCTCTTCCTCAACGGCGGCTGGTGCTACGGCGGCTTCAAGGCAACGCCGGCCTCGGGCTGGTGCTTCGCCTGGACAATCGCCCACGGCGAACCGCACCAGGACAATTCCCAACTCACGCTCGATCGCTTCCGCGCCGGCTGCCAGATCGACGAGAAGGGTGCGGGCCCGATCCCGAACGCGCACTAAGGGACGTAACGATGCTGAGGATAAGGTGCCCGGTCTGCGGCCTGCGCGATGAAACCGAATTCGTCTATGGCGGGGATGCCACCGTGCGGCGGCCCGCGGATGGCGAGACCGATCCAGACAAATGGTTCGACTACGTGTTCCTGCGCGGCAACCCGCGCGGCGCCCACCGGGAATACTGGCATCATGCCCTGGGTTGCCGGCAGTGGCTGGTGGTGGAACGCGATACGCTGACGCATGCGATCGGCGCCGTGGCGGCGGCGCGTGACGCGGCCGGGGAGCTGCAATCGTGATCGCCCAGCCCTGGCGCGTGGCCGGGAGCGGCCGCATCGATCGCTCCACCAGCTTCACCGTACGTTTCAACGGACGCAAGATTGCCGCTTATCCCGGCGACACGCTGGCCTCGGCACTGCTGGCCAACGGTGTTCGTGTGGTCGATCGCAGCTTCAAGTACCACCGTCCGCGCGGCATCTTCTCGGCCGGCGTGGAAGAGCCGAACGCGCTGGTGCGGTTGCGCCAAGGCGGACGCGCCGAGCCGAACAGCCTCGCCACCACCGTCGAGGCGTTTCCCGGACTGGAGGCGGCGAGCCAGAGCGGCTGGCCATCGGTGGACCACGACATCGGCGCCGCGCTCGGCGCCTTCTCGCGATTCATGCCGGCGGGCTTCTACTACAAGACCTTCGTCGGCTTCGGCCGTGGCACACGATGGTGGATGTTTTGCGAGCGGTTCATCCGCCGTGCCGCCGCCGGCGGCCGGGTTGCCGGCGAAACCGACCCGGACAGCTACGAGAAGGTCAACGCCTTCTGCGACGTGCTGGTCATCGGCGCCGGCCCGACCGGCCTCGCTGCCGCGCTGGCCGCCGGACGGGCGGGCGCGCGGGTGCTGCTGGTCGACCAGGATCACGCGCTGGGCGGCTCCCTGCTCGATGAACCGCTCGGCGGGGTGGGCGATGGCTGGAGTGCGGCAGTCATCGCCGAACTGCGGACGCTGCCCACGGTGCGCATCCTCACCCGCACCACCGCCTTCGGCGCCTATGACGGTGAGGTCTACGGCCTGATCGAACGCGTCTGGGACCACGTGGCCGCGCCGCCGGCGCACCAGCCCAGGCAGCGCTACTGGCTGGTGCGCGCCGGGGCCGCGGTGCTGGCGAGCGGAGCGATCGAGCAGCCGCTGGTATTCGGCAACAATGACCGGCCCGGCGTAATGCTGGCCGCTTCGGTGCGCAGCTACCTCAACCGTTACGGGCTTCTGTGTGGCCGCCGCGTGGTGTTGTGCACCGGCAACGACAGCGTTTATCCGGCGGCGCAGGAACTTGCCGCCGCCGGAGCGGCCGTGACGGTGGTGGATCTGCGCAAGGACCTACCGCCAGCGCTCACCGCCGGCGCGGCAATGGCCGGTGTCAGCGTGCTCGCCGGCCATGCGCCGGTGACCGCGCACGGCGGCAAGGCGGTATCGGGGGTGACCATCGCCGCGGTCGATGCGGCCAGCGGGCGGACCAGCGGTGCCGCGCGGCAATTGGCGTGCGACCTGCTGGCGACCTCCGGCGGCTTCGCGCCGACATTGCATTTGTGGAGCCAGCGCGGCGGACGGCCCGGCTACGATCCTGCCCGCCTTGCCTTCATCCCTGTCGCGGGAACGGTGCCACGGATGTTGTGCGCCGGTGCCGTGGCCGGCGAGGACGGGCTGGCGGGTTGCATCGACGCGGGCTTCGCAGAAGGCGCGCGGGCCGCGCAACTGACAGGCCATTCGGGCGCCGTCGGCAACCTTGCCGCGCCCGCCCTGCACGATACCGGCTGGTGCCGCGATGCCGCGGTGGTGTCGGCAATCCACGGCCCGGACGGCGAGGTCGCCGCGCCGGCCTTCGTCGATTTCCAGCACGACGTCAAACGCAGCGACCTCGAACTCGCCCAGCGCGAGGGCTACGTCTCCATCGAACATGCAAAGCGCTACACCACCAGCGGCATGGCGACGGACCAAGGCAAGACCTCGAACCTGAACGTGCTTGCCGGCATGGCCGAGATCGGCGGCACGACCATCGATGCGGTCGGCACCACGACCTTCCGCCCGCCATTCACGCCGATTGCCTTCGGAGCCATCGTCGGGCGCGAACATGGCCACCATTTCCGACCGACGCGCCTGTCGGCGATGCACGAATGGCACGTCTCCCACACATCTAGCTTCGTCCAGGCCGGGCTGTGGCAGCGGCCGTTCTGCTATCCGCAACCCGGCGAGGGGCAACCCGAAGCCTGCCTCCGCGAGGCCCGGCACGTGCGCCAGGCCGTCGGGATCATCGATGTTTCCACCCTGGGCAAAATCGCCGTGCAGGGGCCGGATGCGGCGGAGTTCCTCGACCGCGTCTACGTCAATACCTTCCGCACGCTCAAGGTCGGGCGGCTGCGCTACGGCGTGATGTTGCGCGAAGACGGCGTCGTGTTCGACGACGGAACGACTGCCCGGCTGGCCGAGACCGAGTTCGTCATGTCGACGACCACCGTCAATGCCGCCAGGGTGCAGGCACAGCTCGAACACCTGCTGCAGACCGCCTGGACTTCGCTGCGTGTGCAGGTGACCTCGGTGACCGACCAATGGGCTGCAGTCGCCGTGGCCGGCCCGGCGGCGCGGCAACTGTTGCAGGCAGCTTGCCGGGGCGCCGACCTTTCAGCCACCGCCCTGCCCCACATGGCTCTGACCCATGCCAGCATCGCCGAGGTTCCCGTGCGCATCCACCGCATGAGCTATTCCGGCGAACTGTCCTACGAAGTCTACATACCGGCCGGGTTTGGCCAACTGGTGTGGGAGGCGCTGCTCGCCGCCGGCCAGCCGTTCGGGGTCATCCCCTACGGCACCGAGGCGATGGGCACGCTGCGCGTCGAAAAGGGCCACGTCGCCGGCGGCGAACTGGACGGCCGCACCACGCTCAAGGACCTGGCGCTCGAGCGTCTGGCCAGTCCCCGCAAACCGTTCGTGGGCTCGGTCCTGCGCCAGCGCCCGGCACTCGAGGATCCGGAACGGCCCAGCCTGGTCGGCCTGCAGGTGATCGATCGCGCGACGCCGATCCGGGCGGGGGCACTGCTGTTTCCTGAAACGGGTGAAATTGCCGGTCACGGCGAGGGCCATGTGACCTCCGTCACCTTTTCGCCGGTGGTGGAGGGCCATATCGCCCTCGCGTTGTTGGCTCGTGGCCAAAGCCGGGTGGGAGAGGTGGTGCGCTGCGCCGACCTGCTGGCGGGCCAGACGACACTGTGCCGGGTGACCGTGCCCTGCTTCGTCGATCCGGAGGGAGTGCGGCAGAATGCCTGAACTGCGTTCCGCCTTGGCCGCAGCGCTGCGACCCGGCCGTTGCGGTGCTGGTTCGGGCGAACCGTCCCTCGTCCTGTCCGAACAGCCGCTCGGGACGCTGATGCAGATCAGCGGCTGGCGCGACAGCTTCGCCGGCGCCGCGGGGGCGGTGCTGCAACGCCTCGGTTTCGCCGGTGTCGGCGAATTCGACCGCGCGCAGGCAGCGACGGGCGGCATCGCCTTCCGCATGGCGCCGGAACGGGTGCTGTTGCGTCTGGCCTCGCCCGCTTCCTGGCAAGCGGTCGCCGCCGGGATCGACCCGGTCCTGACGCCCGTGCTCGATCTCAGCCACGCCCGCACCCTGGTCGCCATCGCCGGAGTCGACGCACCGGCCTTGCTGGCGCGCCTGCTGCCGATCGATTTCGACGACAGGACGTTTCCGCCCGGCCATTTCGTCCAATCCGGGATCCACGGCGTCGCGGTGCTGGTGCATCGGCCGGCCACGTCCGGGGCTGGCGGATTCGAGATCTACCTGCCCCGCTCCTCCGCCGCCTCGATCTGGGACCTGATCGCGGAGAGTGCCGCGCCGTTTGGATATCGGATTGACGGACCTCGATGAAGCGGTGGCCGGACCGCCGGTTTTTTGAACAGAACACGCCGATTTTTACCCAAATCGGGGAGCAATGATCCGATAACCGTCGCTACAAATGGCATAGAAATTGCGGGGTCAGAAACTGGCTGATTGGGGACGGGGTGGAACGCGACGCCGAGCGTCCGAAGTCCTGACAGGCAGAACCATCCGATCGGGAGGCCGCAATGGCGGCTTCGTGGGCGTTGGGGCGAAAACTGGAAAGGGGACGAACATGGTGCGACGGCTGGCAGCGACCACTGTGATGGCCGCTCTTCTCATCGGCATGGCGACGGTGTCGCGAGCCGACGTGCTCGATGACATCAAGGCGCGTGGAACCCTCGTTGTCGGGGTCAAGGCCGACTACAAACCGTTCGGCTTCCGCGATCCTTCCGGCGCGATCATCGGGATCGAGCCGGATCTCGCTGCCGACGTGGCGAAGCAGCTTGGCGTCAAGCTGGAACTGGTTCCGGTGGTTGCAGCAAACCGGATGGAATTCCTCCGGCAGGGCAAGATCGACCTGATGATCGCCACCATGTCGGACAACCCGGATCGCCGCCGCCAGGTGCAGGCGATCGAGCCGGATTATTATGCCGACTTCGTCAACGTGCTGCTGCCGAAAAACTCGCCGGTGAAGTCCTGGGAAGACCTCAAGGGCAAGAAAATCTGCGGCACCACCGGCGCCTGGTACAACAAGCCGGTGGCGGAGAAGTACGGCCCCGAGATCGTCGCGTTCGACGGGGCGGACAAGCCGCTGCTCTCGCTCAGGACCGGCGACTGCGGAGGCTACCTCTACGACCAGACCTTCATCGTCGGCAAGCTGCTCGATCCCGACTGGAAAGACGGCTACACGATGCCGCTGTCCGGGATCATGGAAACGCCGTGGACGATATCGGTCAAGCTCGGCGAGGACCGGTTCAAGAAGGTCATGGAAGACACCAGCATTGCATGGATGAAGAGCGGGCGCATCGCCGACCTTGAGAAGCAGTGGGGCGTGCCGCCAACCGCCTACGCCGCGCGCATGCATCAGCAGTACATGGCCAAGTGACCGGCGAATGCTGACCGCAGCCCGGTGACCCGGCGACCCGTCATCGTGGCCGGCACGACGATGGGCGTAACCGGCCGGCCCCGGCGGGCCGGTCATGCCCCTGCCCGGTCGTCGCCGGGCCGTCGCCGCACCGAGGAGGCTGCGCAATGCAGCTGATCTACGATTGGTTCCGCGAACTCTACGAGAGCACCGGGATCAATCTCATTTTCATCTACGACTCCTTCGACCGCACCCGCATGATCAAGGGGTTCTGGCTGACGCTGGAGCTCTCGTTCGTAACGATGGCGCTGAGCATCGTCATCGGCATCATCGGCGCCTGGCTGAAGGGCGCGCGGTCGATGCTGGTGCGCCATGGCGTGGACGGCTTCATCAGCCTGTTTCGCAACACGCCCCCGCTGGTACAGATCTACTTTTTCTATTTCGGCCTCGGCTATCTGCTGCCGCGCATATTCGACCCCGCCTCCGGCGCGATGGTTCCGCTTGTCTCTAACGTTGAATGGGCGATCCTGTCGCTGTCGCTGTTCGCCGGCGCCTTCAACATCGAGATCTTCCGCTCCGGCGCCGAAGCGGTGCCGCATGCGATGATCGAGGCGGCCGACAGCCTCGGTTACACGCGCAGCCAGGTCTACTGGAGCATCGTGCTGCCGCTGGCGCTGCGCAACGCCCTGCCCGCGCTCGGTAACAACCTGGTCAATCTCGTCAAGACCACCAACCTCGCCTACGCCATCGCGGTGCCGGAACTGATGTACGTCTCCAAGGAGATCTGGTCGGACGCCAGCAACGTTCGGGAGATGATGGTCTTCCTGCTGCTCGTCTATGTCGGCCTGGTGGCGCTGCTGGTGGCCGGGCTGAACCGGCTGGAGCGGGCGCTGCAAATTCCCGGCTACGGCCAACTCGGGGGCCGATGATGCTGCGGCTCCGCGATGCGCTCGCGTTCTCGCCATTCATCGGCGCCTCCGCCGGCGCGGTGCGCACCTGCCGCCGCACCTGTCGTGCCGCGCTCATCGCCGCCGCTGCGGTGTTCCTCGGCTCGACGGCGCTGGCCGCGGCAAGCAGCGGCGGCCACGACCCAGTCGCCGTCATCCTGGTGCGCTGGGCGCCGCTGCTGCTCTGGGGTTTCCTGTTCAACCTGCTGATTTCGGTGCTGTCGATGGCGGCCGGTACGGCTGCCGGCGTTCCACTCGGCATACTGCAATTGTCACCGGTGCGCCCGCTCGCCCGGGTCGCCGGCCTCGTCACCCAGTTCTTCCGCAACGCGCCCTGGCTGGTGCTGTTGTTCATGTGCGTCTTGCTGTTGCCGTTCGAGTTCCACGTGTTCGGCGTGCGGGTGCCGTTTCCCGACTGGATCAAGGCGGTGATCGGCTTCGCCCTGCCAGCGATGGCCAACGTTGCGGAAATCGTGCGCGGCGCGGTGCAATCGGTGCCGACCGGCCAGTGGGAGAGCTCCGAAAGCCTCGGCTATACCCGCCGCCAGGCGATGGTGCATATCATCCTGCCGCAATGCATCAAGCGCATGCTGCCGCCGTGGATGAACCTCTATTCGCTGATCATCATGTCGTCGGTGAACGCCTCGGTGGTCGGCGTGAACGAGATGCTGACGTTGACCGCGCAGGTGCACGCGGCCGAAGGGTCGCGACCCGAATTGCTCGCACCGCTCTATTCGTTCGCCCTTGTTTGCTTCTTCCTCTATGCGTATCCGATCGGCAAGTGGACCGAACGTCTGGAGCGGAAATTCCAGGTGAAGGATTGACGGCGATGCGGACCGATCCTACGGCCGCCCCGGTTGCGGGTCCTGGCGAGTGCATCGTCTCCTTGCGCGATGTCACCAAGGCGTTCGGTTATCACACAGTGCTCAACGGCATTTCGCTCGACGTCGCCAAGGGCGAAACGATCTGCATTATCGGTCCCTCAGGTTCCGGCAAGTCTACGCTGATCCGATGCATCAATGCGCTGGTGCGGATTGATCGCGGTTCCATCAAGGTTGAAGGCATCGAGGTCAACGATCCGAAGCTGGACAAGCTGGCGCTGCGCCGCAAGGTCGGCATCGTGTTCCAGAGCTACAACCTGTTCCCACACAAGACGACGCTGCAGAACATCATGATGGCGCCGATCACCGTGCTGAAGCAGGATAAGGCCGAGGTGGAAGCCCGCGCCCACGCGCTGCTGAAGAAGGTTCGGCTTGGGGGCAAGGAGAATGCCTATCCAGGAGAGCTTTCGGGTGGGCAGCAGCAGCGCGTGGCCATCGCACGTTCGCTGGCGATGCGGCCAGATATCATGCTGTTCGACGAGGTTACCGCAGCGCTCGATCCTGAAACCAAGAAGGAGGTTCTGTACACCATCCAGGACCTCGCCCGGGAAGGCATGACTTGCATCGTCGTCACCCACGAGATGGCTTTTGCCCGCGAGGTGGCCAACCACGTGTACTTCACGGAAGGCGGAGTCATCATAGAGCACGCACCGCCGGCGGCGTTTTTTGGCAATCCGCAGGACCCGCGGACGCAGGAATTCCTCAGCCAGATTCTGTAATCGCGGGGCGGGCCTTTCCCGTAGCCCCGGCACGAAGCGCCCGTTTCATGGGCACTCTGCCCATATCGCCTCCGCGAACCTGCAAACCGGTGAGTTGCCGCGAACAGGCTCCGATGCCAAGAGCTTGCCGCTCGCCTTTATGTTGCCAGTCCATGATCTTCCGCGACCGACCGCGTTGTCTGCCTGTCTGTTGGCACGCGGAATGCACGAAACGATCGGAGCTGTTTGGAGGCGTCTTCGGTGGCTTCGGAGAACGCGGTGGCGTTGGATAAACGCGGAGGTTGGGTGCCCCAGCTCCGCGCTGCAAGATCTTCTACCAGTTCATACCGTCCGACGCGTCGCGCGATCCCGCTTTCCAGAATGGCGAGCTCGACCTGAACTACGGCCGCGTCGACCGGAAATGGGTGGACCGCAGCAGCGCCCTGCCCCACACCGCTGTCGATGTTTTCGAGCCGGCGGAAGAGGCGCAGAGCGTGGCGCCGCGCGGCTATCTCGGCTTCAGCGGTCCGGTGCTGACACTGAGGGAGCGAGCCTTCATCGAAGCGGGCCGGGCGCTCGGCTTCTCGCCTGCCCGCATTCTGGCGGTGCCGTGCTGCCGAACATCCTCAGTGAAATGCTGGTCATGGGCAGCCTGTGGATGGCAACGACGCCACCTCGCCTTCGTCTTCGTCTTCGTCAGCCACGATCTCGGCGTGATCCGCCGGTTCTGCGCGCGCGTCGCGGTGATGTATCTTGGCCGCATCGTCGAGCAGGGACCGGTTGCCGACGTCTTTACCGCGCCGCGCCATTACTATACGCGGACACTGCACGGCGCTTCCCCAATCCCCGATCCGGCGACCCGTGGCATAATGCCGCGCGTCATGGGCGAGATCCCCTCCGCCGCGAACCCACCCCCCGGCTGCCATTGCCATCCGCGTTGCCCACAGGCGACCGAGGTTTGCCGGGTGAGCTGTCCGCCGTGGGCTGGGCAGGGCGAGCACGGTTACGCCTGTCACCACTCGCTCGGGATTCCGGCGCGACGTAGAATGCCACCCGATCGCGGTGCAACGCCGCCGTCCGGGGTTGCAGCAGCTCGTTTGGCTTCGAAAGCTTGACCAAAGGTCGGAAATGGACGACTCGCCGCTGATTGGCGTTTCCGGCGCCTGTTTGATCGGGCGCAGGGTGTCGGCGGAGGGCGGCATCTGATCATCGTGCCTGTCGCGCGCGCCCTGGCGGGGTCGTGGCGGCACGCACGGGGGTATGTTACGATAGCGCAGTGTCGGCCGGGCATGCGGACATTGTGGTGCGGCCGGTGGTGCCCGGGTACGAAAGGAGCACGCTCATGCTGGAATTCTGCCTGGTTGGCGCCGGCTTCATCGGTCCGGTGCATGCCGCCAACATTGCCGCGCACCCGCGCGCCACGCTGCGCTGCGTCGTGGACCTCGACACCGCGGCGGCGGCGCGCGTGGCGGAGGCCCATAAGGCACGGGTGACCACCCTGGATGCGGCGCTGGCCGACCCCAGGGTCGGCGCGGTGGTGATCTGCACGCCGGCGCATACCCATGCCGAGCTGATCACCCGCGCAGCGTGGGCCGGCAAGGCGGTGTTCTGTGAAAAACCGATCGACCTCGACCTGGATCGCGTCGCCGCCTGCGAGGGTGTGCTGGCGGAAACCGGCGTGCCGTTCTGCATCGGCTTCAACCGCCGCTTCGACCCGAGCCATGCCGCGCTGCGCGCCGCCGTGGCTGCCGGCGAGATCGGCCGGCCGGAGATGCTGGTGATCACCAGCCGTGACCCGGAAATCTCGCCGCCCGACTACGTCGCGCAAATGCCGTACGGCATTTTCACCGACACCATGATCCATGACTTCGACATGGCCCGCTGGATCATGGCAGACGAACCGGCGGAAGTGTACGCGCGCGCCTCCGCGCTGATGGACGCCGCCGCCAATCCGCACCGCGATCCGGATACCGCCATGGTGGTGCTGACCCTGCGCAACGGCGCGCTGGTGCACATCAATTCAAGCTTCCGCGCGGTGTATGGCTACGACCAGCGCATCGAGGCCTTCGGTTCCGCGGGCATGCTGATTTCGCGCAATGCCGAGAAGACGCTGCTGGAACGCTACACCGCCGACCGGGTCAGCCGCGACGTTCCTCCCTATTTTTTTATCCAGCGTTACCGCGAGGCGTTTGCGGCGGAACTGGAAGCTTTCGTGACCGCCGTCGAGACCGGCATGAGCCCCGCGGTGAACGCGGAGGATGGGCGGCGGGCGCTGGCGATTGCGCAGGCCGCAGTGGAATCGGCGAAGAGCGGCCAGCCGGTCACGCTCGCCGGTTAGCATGCAACCCGGCCGCTCCGAGGGAAGCGGCGCGGGTTCCGGCGCTGGTGGTGAACTAGCTGCCGTCCGAGACGAATGGGTTCTTCACGTCGTGCGTCTGCCCGTGCCGGTTCACCACACCGCCGCGCCCTGGCGACAGCTGTTCCGCCGCATGGCGACCTCGGCGGTGTGGTCATCGAAGTGCGCCCGCGACCGGCGGCGTCGTGCTCGATGCGACTCGCCATGCTGTTGTTCCGCACCTCTAGCCACCCGGTCACTTTGACCTTTCGGGATTTCGCTGTAGAGCGTGGACCACTTGGCGCCGCACTTGCAGCCCTAGAAACAGAAGCCGATCTTCTGGCAGCTGCTGCGGCCGTCGCGCAACTGGCTGTTGATCGACATGTTGCCGGTGTGGACGTCCCGCCGTCATCACGGCTATCCGCGCTTTTTGGGTTTTCAATGCCGTGCAGCTGCTGACCGGCGGCAGTCCCAACAAGGCATCCGAGGTCCTGCTGTAAACGATCTATGGCGAAAGCACCGCCTATGGGTCGCTGATGGCGGCGGCGACCATCGTCATCACACCGCTGGTAATCGCATTCCTCATCGCGCAACGCCGCTTCATCGAGGGCGTCACCTTCACTGGCCTGGAAGGCTGCACAAGAACAACCATCGGAGGACGGAAATGCAGAGACTCTTGAAATTGGTCGTCGGCAAGCCGAGCCGTACGATGTTCGAGATGGCGGTGGCCTGGTTCGGCAGCAAAGCCGCGAACACCGTCATGATCGGAGACAACCCCGAAACCGCCGGCGTCGGCGCGTGCGGCGCCGGTATCACTTCGATTCTGGCGGCCCCGGCCAACACCATGCCGGCATTGCCGCCTTGCTTTGACGCGCCGCCAGGGAAGCGAGCCGGGGCGACAAACGCCTGGGAGGGACGGTATAATCGGGTTGCCCGAAAACTGTTAACTGCGCTGTGTTGCGGGTTCCTCGTCGAAGTTGGGTGAAACATCATGCAAAAGCTCGGTAACCAGACACTCGCCGCTCTGCCCAGGGAAGTGGGTCGGCCCACCT
>CAIMEK010000921.1 GCA_903839965.1 uncultured Acetobacteraceae bacterium
AAGGCGACCCGTAATCCAGGTAATTTAGCTTTACCGCCCTCGTCGTGAAGGACCTTTCTTTCATCATGGGGCACCACTCCGTCGTTTGGTTGTCAGGGCAGCGTATGTGATCGTCCGTGGTCGCCAGCAAGGGGGGGGTTCAACCCACCGACTCAAGCCTGCAACCGCTCGCCAGCGCCGGCTGGCCCAGGACAATCGCTGGCCCAATCGCTCGGATACATGCCAAGCGCGACACACCTGCCGAAGCTCGAGAACGGCCTCGCTTTCGCAGGCGGCAAGGCGGCGGTGGGGGCGATGGTGGGGTGAAGCGCGATGGTGGGCTGAAGCCCACACTTTCTAGTCCGGCGGCAAAATGCCGGGAGCGAGCCTAAAACGAGCGGGTTCCAAGGGCCTCCCGGCCCTTGGCGGGTCCAGGCCCGGCGCGCGCCTTCGCGCGACGACGGAGCCCTGGCCTTCAGGATGTAACGTTTATGCGGGAGGGGCGGGGGTGCCGCCGGCGGGCTTCCCGCTGTAGGCTGGACGGCGCGATGGCAGAAGGAAGACCGCCGGTGACCGATCTTGACGCGCTGTTGCTGAGCCGCCGCGTGGATGCGCTGGTGCGGCCGTGGGAGGCGCCGGGCACGCCGGGGGTGGCGGTCGGCGTGGTGCACGACGGCAAGCTGGTGCTGCAGCGCTGCGCCGGGCTGGCCAGCCTGGAACTGGGCGTGCCGGTGGGGCCCGGCACCACCTTCCGCATCGCCTCGGTGAGCAAGCAGTTCACCTGCGCCGCTATCCATATGCTGGCACAGGAAGGGCGGCTGGATATCGAGGCGCCGGCGCGCAGCGTGCTGCCGGAACTGGCGGATTACGGCACGCCGATCAGCATCGCCCAGCTCATGCATAATGTCAGCGGCATTCGCGACATGCTGGAGATCATGCGCCAGGGCGGCATCGATCTCGGCTTTCCGGTGACGCAGGAGGCGCTGCTGGCGGGAATATGGCGCCAGCGCGGGCTGAATTTCGCGCCGGGCAGCCGCTACCTCTACAGCAATACCGGGTTCCTGCTGCTCGGGCTGATCGTCGAGCGGATCAGCGGCGAGACGCTGCCGGGCTTTCTGGAGCGGCGGATCTTCGGCCCGCTGGGGATGAACCGCACGCGCATGACGCCGAGCGTGCAGGAGCCGGCGCCGGGGCTGGCCACCGGCTACCTGCCGAAAGAGGGGGGCTGGGTGCGCGCGGCGCACGCCTTTCCGATCGGCGGGGAGGGCGGGCTGGTCTCCTGCGTCGAGGACCTGTTCCTTTGGGACCGCAATTTTTCCACCCACCGGGTCGGCGGGGCGGGGCTGGCGGCGGCGCTGACGGCGCAGGTGGATTTCTCCAATGGCGAACGCTGCGGGTATGCCTGCGGGCTGTCGGCGGGGGTGCATCGGGGCGTGCGCACGCTGAGCCATGGCGGGCTGTGGCCGGGCTACAAGACCGAGTTCCTGCGCGCGCCGGAGCGCGGGGTGACGGTGATCTGCATCAGCAACAACGGCGGCAGCGACCCGTATCATTTGGCGTACGACATATTGGACGTGGTGCTCGACGGGATGGCGGACGTGCAGCCCCTGCGCGCGCTGCCGCCGCGGCCGGCGCTGGAAAAGCTGGTGGGGCGCTGGCTCGACCGCGACAGCGGCATGACGGTGGACATCAGCTTCGCGGAGTCCGGCCTGCTGGTGGGCAACACCCACGGCATTCCGTTCCGCATGAAGGCCGCCGATGACGGCAGGCTGCAGGCCAGCCGGATGGCGCGCGACTTCCTGTGCGCGCTGGCGCCGGACGGCACGCTGGCGGTGGAGCTGGATGCCGGCGTGCGGGCGAGCTGTCATCGGGTGGCAGCGGGGGCGCCGCCGCCGGAAGGGCTGGCGGGGACCTATGCCAATGCCGAGATCGGGGCGAGCTGGACCGTTGCCGAAGCGGAAGGGGGGCTGGTGGTGCATGTGCGCGGGCCGGTGGCGAGCGATGGCGGGCACTGGACGGTGGAAGGCGTCGAGGGCGATGTGTTCCGCATCTGGGTTCCGGGCACGCTGTTCCGCGGCTGGCTCGACGTGCGCGCGCTGCGCTCCGGCGGGCGGGTGACCGGGCTGCATGTGACGGGCAACCGCGCCCGCCAACTCGTCTACCAACGGCAAGGAGAGGCCGAATGATCACGCCCGCCTATGTGCGCATGATGGCCGCCTACAATGCGGAGATGAACCGCCGCACGTATGCCTGTGCGGCGGCGTTGAGCGATGCGCAGCGCCGCGCGGACCATCGGGCGTTCTGGGGGTCCCTGCATGGGACGCTGAACCATGTTCTCTGGGCCGACCGCATTTGGCTGTCGCGGTTCTGCGACTATCAGAAACCGACGCAGGGCATACGCGAGAGTGCCGCGCTTTATGACGACTTCGACGCCTTGCGCGCGGCCCGCGTGGAGACCGACGCGACCATCGCGGCCTGGGCGGACGGGCTCGACCCGGCCTGGCTGGAGCAGGATCTCGTGTGGTTCAGCGGCGGCGCGCGGAGCGAGTTGCGGCGGCCGCGCGGGATGGTGGTGGTGCATTTCTTCAACCACCAGACCCATCACCGCGGCCAGGCGCATGCGCTGCTGAGCGGCTACGGCAAGGACACCGGCGACACCGACCTGCCGATCGTGCTGCGCGACCTCGAGCGGGCGGGGCTGTCGGGTTGATCAGGCGCGTGCCATTGGTGAAAGCCGTGGCCTTGAAAGTCCCGCTCCTCCCTATGGTTTCGTTACGATTGAAATACTTCACGGCGCACAATTCACGAATTCGTGATCGCACGCAGCTTCTGACTGTGCTGTGACTTGGATCAATGCATCCGGGCTGAGGACCCCGGACGCAACATGCTGCGCAGCGAAGAGGGTTTGCCGTGAAGGGCTTTGTGGCGCGTCTGCTTCTGCCGGCCTCGGAGGACCCGCTGCCGTGGTCGCCTCAGCCAACTCAAAAGCGAGGTGCGCCAGCTTTCCCGCAAAGGACAGTTTCATGGCCTCGAGGCTGGGCAGGGGCTGCCATCACGGTCGCGGTGCTGGTTCCGATTGCCGTCTGGGCGTGGGTATCCTTCGAAACGCGAACGCAGACACTCAACGCGGCCGAGGTTGAACAACGTCGCATTGCGGAGGCTCTCGGGCAACAGGCACGCGGGCTTTTCGACGCCCAGGTGCGCATTCTCGATCTGGTGGATCGCCAGGCCGGCGAGCGCGACTGCCGGACGCTCCGCGCCGATACCACCCTGCGGGACTTCCTTGCCGTTGCCATGCGGGGATCGGCGCGGTCGGAGGCAACATGGGTGATCGATTCGGACGGGTTTATTTGCGGCTCCAGCAATCCGGTATTTATCGACCGGAATAGCCGACGTTCCCGGGAATATTTTGGCGGTGCACGAGACGCCGGCTTCAATCATTACTATGTCAGCCGCGCCTTCACAGGTCTCATCGCTGCCAGGCCGATCTTCACCATGGCCAAGCCACGAGTCAAAGACGGCGCTTTCAACGGCGTCATTTTGGTTTCCATTGATATCGATCAGCTGACCCGGAACTGGCAAGAAACGCTGCGCCCGATCCCCAGCCAGCGAATGGCTGTTTACCGCCGGGACGGTGCGGTCATTGCGCGGTCCTGGGAGCCCTTGGCGCCTGAGCCCGATGACGCGACCGAGGGCCGCGTCGCGGCCATGTGGCTGACGGCCCAGGAAGGCGGGACGACAGGCGTGTCGCCGATTGACAGGCAAATGCGCGTGGCCGGGTGGCACAGCTTGCCGGACTGGGGCGTGGCGGTGACCAGCCGCGTCGATGCCGCCGAGGTGTTGCGGCCATGGCGTCAGTCCATGGTCATCTACGGCGCCGTCGCGGCCCTGATATCCCTGATGTTCGGCGGGTTCATCTGGTGGCTGTTGCGGGGGCAGCAGACCCTTGCGTGGACAGTCGAAGAGCGCACGCGCACGCTCCGCACCATCACCGACGCCATGCCGCAGATGGTCTGGTCCACCCGGCCGGATGGCTATCACGACTACTACAACGAGCGCTGGTACGAGCGCACCGGGACGACGCCGGAGCAGGTGATGGGCGACGGACGGAAATCCGTTTTCCACCCCGATGACCGCGAACGGGCATGGGCACGCTGGCAGCATTCGATTGCCACCGGCGAACCATTCGAAATGGAATACCGGCTCCACATGGCGGACGGCAGCACCCGCTGGACCCTGGGCCGCGCGCTGCCGGTGCGAGACCCGGCGACCGGCGCGATCACGCGCTGGTTCGGCACCTGCACGGACCTGGAGGATGTCGTCAACGCGCGCGAGGCGATGGCGCGGTCACGGGAAGATCTGGAGCGCCTGGTCACCGAGCGGACGCACGACCTGGAGGCAGCGCTGGCACGCGTGGCGCATGCCGAGCGCATGCAGGCGCTCGGCCAGCTTGCCGGCGGCATTGCCCACGACTTCAACAACGTTCTGCAGATGGTGGAGGGAGCGGGGTCACTGATCGAGCGCCGGTCGTTCGACGAGACCGCCGTTCGCCGCCTGGCGCGGGTGGTGATGGAGGCGGCGGGTCGCGGCGCCTCCATCACGCGACGTCTGCTCGCCTTTGGCCGCCGCGGCGATCTGCGCGCCGAACCGCTGGACATCGCCACCGTGCTGACCGGCATGCAGGACATCCTTGGCCACTCGATCGGGGCGGCCATTCGGGTGGAGGTTCACCTGGCAGAGGATGCCCCCCCGATTTTTGCCGACAAAGGTCAGCTTGAGACGGCCCTGGTCAACCTGGCCACCAACGCCCGCGACGCGATGCCCGGCGGTGGCCGCCTGATGCTGACCGCCGGGTTGGAGATTGTGCCCGCGGAGGGCGCGCTGCATCCGTTCGGGCTCACGCCGGGTCGGTACGTTCGGCTCACGGTTGCCGACACCGGCCTGGGCATGGACGCGGCCACCCTCGCACGCGCCACCGAGCCGTTTTTCACCACCAAGGAGGTTGGCGCCGGTACCGGTCTTGGCCTGCCGATGGTCAGGGGGTTCGTGGAGCAGTCCGGTGGAAAGCTGGATATCGCCAGCAGTCCCGGCACCGGCACCACCGTGTCGCTCTATCTGCCCGCCGCCGAGGATGCCGCGATCGCCGCCGCGACAACGCCGCGGGAGGCCGGGGAGGCACCGGCCCCGGGGCCCGCTGCAACCGTGGCCGCCAGGATCCTGCTGGTGGACGATGAGGATCTGCTGCGCGAAGTGCTGGCGGAGCAACTGGAGGATGCGGGCTACGAGGTGCAGATGGCGGCCAACGGAGCCAATGCGCTTGCCCTGCTGGCGGCGGACGAGCGGGTGGACGCGCTGATCACCGACCTGTCGATGCCGGGCATGGACGGGCTCGCCGTCATTCGCGCGGTGCAGCACGTGCGTCCCGGCCTGCCAACGGTGCTGTTGACCGGCTTTGCGGGCGAAAGTGCGGCGATCGCGGCGGATGCAGCGACCACGGGTTCCTTTTCGTTGCTGCGCAAGCCGGTCCGGTTGCGCGACCTCACCGATCGGCTGCAGTCCCTGCTGGCAGCTCGGCGAAATGCGGGGCAGCAGAACACGTAACGCGGACGTGATCGGCAACTTTGATCTCAATCAAAGGCCAAAATAAACCATTCGTTCATGATTTCTCAATGGTCGATATTGTTCATCTTCGAGAACAAGCAAAACGTTGCCGGCGGCTGGCGGCCGATATTGGCGACAGGCGGACCATTCAGGCTTTGATCGATTTGGCTTCCGATTACGAACGACAGGCTGCCGACGTGGAAAAGCACGGCCAGCCACCAGGCGACGACACCGAACCGCAGGCCACCTGACGGCGGCGTCAGGCCGGACACACATCGGCGAAGATGAAACCCTCGCGTTCGACGACCTGCCCGACCGCCACCGCGATCGGCGCGGAGAACATCGGGCCGGCCGAGACGAAAGTGTGGAACTCGCCATTCTCGCCGCAGGGATCGACGCCGGGCGGCAGCGCGGCCAGCAGCTCGTGGTCGAAGGCCCGGCCGGCAAAACCGCGATCGAGCTGGCGCGGATCGACCGCGACGAGGTGGGCGACGAAGCCGCGCGCGAGCATCTCCCTGGCGAGGGCGTGCGTGTCGCGCCGCCACAACGGGTAGATGCCGGCCATGCCGGCGCCCGCGAGTTTTGCTTCGCGCCAGCCGCGGACATCCTCCAGGAACAGGTCGCCGAACACCACATGGCGCACGCCCTCGGCCTTGATCCGTTCGATCGCCGCGGCCATGCGCGCCTCATAAACCTCGTTCGGGCAGGGACTGGGCAGGGGCACCTTGAGACAGGGCAAGCCGAGGGCCGCGACCTGCCGGTCCAACAGCGCAGTGCGCACGCCGTGCATCGACACGCGATCATGCACCTCGTTGACCGTCGTCAGGACGCCGACGATTTCGGCAAGGCCCAGACGGCGCGCTTCCAGCAGGGCAAAGGCGCAGTCCTTGCCGGAACTCCAGGAGATGAAGGCCTTCGGCATTGCTTCGCTCATGCGGCGTGCCCGTCCGTCATTGCCGGTATTCCTCGAGCACCTGCCGCCATGCCCCGTCCATGGCGATCGTGCGGTTGCCGAACCAGGGGAAATGTCCATAGGCCAGGGAAAGCTGTTCACCGGCCACCGCGGGCGGCCGGTGGGCAATCCAGAGTTCGTAGAGCGCGGCAACGAGTCCTGCGCGATCGGCGCCGGCCTGGCAGTGAATCAGGATCGGCGTCGTGGCCTGGCCGAGCACCGCGCGGATTTCACCCAGCTTGGCGGCACCAGGAACTTCCGTTGCCGACATCCGGAGATCGATGTGCCGCGCGCCCATGGCAGCGCTCGCCGCGAGCTCGTCCTCGTACCAGGGTTCTCCCGGGTTGGCGCCGCGCAGATTGATCACGGTGCGGATGTGGAACCTTGCCATCACGTCCGCAAAGCCGGCCTTGCCGAGTTGGGCGGAGCGGTAGAGTTGGCCGGCGATGACCGTGTGCACGTTGCCGGTCGCATGCAGATATCCGGCCCAGCCCGCAGCCCCCGCTCCGGCCAGAAGCACCGCCGCGCCGAGCGTCACTGCGGCGCGTCGGCAGCAGCGACCCAGCCCAGTCATCCGGCCCGGCATGGCGCTGCCACCCATCGAGGAGAGGTCTTCACGCCGGACAGCATAGCCGGCTGGTTGCCGGCCGGGTAGCCCGGTCCGGGCAAGCCGCCACGACCGTCGAACCCGGACCCCTTGCCCAGCGGCGTGTCAGTCCGCCGGTTGACCGGCAGCCGCAAAGGGGGGAACGCGCATGGACGAAGGGCGGAAGGCGGCGCCGCTACGCCGCGTTGCGCGCCAGCACCTCGGGGTTCACGGTATATCCCGGGTCGAGTTTCCCATCGATGCAGTCGAGCAGGTTGAGCACCGCCCGGCGCGACATCTTGACGTAGCTTTCCTGGGTCGCTGCGGCCTTGTGAGCGGTCAGCACCACGTTGGGCAGGCCGAACAGCGGATTGTCCGCCGCCGCCGGTTCGTGCGCCACCACATCCAGCCCGGCCGCCTCGATGGTGCCGTCCGCCAGGGCCGCCGCCAGGGCCGGTTCGTCCACGATCGGTCCACGCGCGGTGTTGATCAGCCAGGCCGTCGGCTGCATGCGTTTCAGGAACGCGGCGTTCACCATGCCCCGCGTCACCTGATCCAGCGGGCAATGCAGCGTGACGATGTCGGCCTCGGGGATCGCCGCCCATACGTCCTTGACCGGGATGTGGCCGTCGGCGGCGAGGCGAGGGGTGGGGAAGGCCGGGTCGGTCACCATCGTCGTCATGCCGAAGGCGGCGCACAGCCTGGCCACCCGCGTGCCGATGCGGCCGTAGCCGATGACCAGCACCTTCTTGCCGGCCAGGTCGTGCGTGGTCCGCCCGGCCGGCATGTTCCAGTTGCCGACGCGCTCCGAGGCGTCGCATTCGGTGATCCGCCGTGCCACCCCCAGCATCAGCATCATGGCGTGCTCGGCCACCGACTGGTCGTTGGCGCCGTTCACCACGCTCACCACCACGCCGCGCTTCGTGCAGGCCGGTACATCCACCGCGTCGTAGCCCACGCCGAACCGGCTGAGAACGCGCAGCGCCGGGGCGGTCGCCAGCAATTCGTCGGCTATGCGTTCCAGGTCGAGCATGACGCCGTAGGCGTCGCGGATGTGTTCGGCCAATTCCGCCTGCATTGGCGAACTGCGAAAGGTGGGCGAGAGAAGATCGAGCTGAACATCCTCGCGGGCTTGCAGCAAGGCCATGGCATCGGCGTGGAGGGGGCGGCAAAAGACCAGCTTGTACATCCCGGGTCGTCTCCTGATCAGCACGTTTCGCGAAGCTGCCGCTCGGGGGCCGAGCGTCAGTCGCCTGTTGGCAGCACATCCTCCGCGAGCGACTTGCCGGCCCGGTCGCGCAGCATGGAGACGCAGGCGACGGTAACCAGCGACGCGGCCATGAGGAATACGCAGATGGGCCACGATTTACCGCCGGCCATGGCAACCAGCGAGGTGGCGATTATGGGGGTTACGCCGCCGAGGATGGTTCCGAGGTTATAGCCGATGGAGATGCCGGAATAACGCACGCTGGTGTCGAAGGCCTCGGAGAAGAAGGAAGGTTCGATGGCGAACTGCGCGCCCAGGGGGATCGCATAGCCGAACACGATGGCGAAATAGAACAGTCCGACCGAACCGGAATCGACCAGCCAGAAGAACGGGAAGGCGAAAACGGCGCCCGTCCATGCTCCGAATTTCATGATGCGATGCCGCCCGAAGCGATCGGAAAGGGCCCCGAACAGGGGGAATGTGATCATCGCCAGGCCGCTTGCCATCAGGATCGCATAGAGGACAACCTTGGAAGGCAAGCCGACCGTACGCGTCGCATAGGACAACAGGAACCCGATCACGAGCCAGCCAAGTACCGTCTCGCCCGATCTGGTTCCCATGGCCAGCAGTACGGGCCGCTTGCCGCGGCGAAGGATTTCGAGGAACGGCGCTCTGGGGGCTACGCGGCCGGTTTCCTTCAACTTGGTGAAAAGCGGGCTCTCTGCGACCTGGGTTCGGATGTAGATGCCGATGAGGAGCGCGACGATGCTGATGAGGAAGGGGATGCGCCATGCGCCGTTGAGCAGGCTGTCGCTTGGAATGAGCGCGAAGACCAGCGCGGACGTGAACAGGCCGATCGCGTTGCCAAGTTGCACGAAAGAAGCAAACAGCCCACGCCGGTTGGGTGGCGAATGTTCGACGATCATTGTCACCGCACCGCCCCATTCGCCGGAGAGTGCGATGCCCTGGATGATGCGCAACGTAATGACCACGAGCGGCGCCCAGCCGCCGATCGTGTCGTAGGTGGGCACCAGCCCGACGGCGAACGTGGACACTCCCATCACGATCAGCGTCACGATGAGCATCTTCTTGCGCCCGATCGTGTCGCCCAGATTGCCGAAAACAACGCCCGCAAATGGGCGAATGAAGAACGGAAGAGCCAAAGTTGCGTATGCGGCGAGGATGCCAGCCAGCGGCGACAGATTCGGGAAAAACACCTTCGGAAAGACCAAGGCAGCCGCCGTTCCGTAAATGAAGAAATCGTAGTACTCCAGCGTGGTCCCGATTAAACTGGATACCACAACTTTCCCGATTTGCTTGTCCTGGCCGGGTTCAGCTTGGGGTTCAGTCGATATTACGCCCACACTCATCGCATCCTCCCTGGAACAAACACATTGCCTTGCACTGTCGGACCCCGAAGGTCACGGTGGACGAGGCTACCCCGTTGATCGGATAACGAACTATACGCCCAGAATACGGGCACATATCCCGGATGCAAGGGCTTTCCGCCGGGCCTGCGTGGGACCGCGGGCAGCGCCATGCGATCCGGCTGATCAGGGCCGGAAGGCGACGTAGCGGTGTGTGCGGCGCGGTGGTCAGTCGGCCAGAGGTTCGTCCGCCGAGATGTGGATGCGCCGGCTTCGCGGCTCCGGGAGGGTCTGCCCGGCCGCCGGGCGGTAGCCGAGCTGGGCCGAAATCGCGTCGGCGTAGTGCACCACCAGCCGGCCGGTCGCCTGGTTCTTGGCCCGCGTCAGGCGCCGGGCCGGGCCGCTCACGCTGATGGAGGCGAAAACCCGGCCGGACAGGTTGCGGATCGGCGCGCCTACGCAACGGATTCCGGGCGACAGCTCCTCGTCGTCGATGGAATAGCCGCGCTTGCGGATCGCCGCGAGTTCCGCCCGCAGCGCGGCCGGGTCGGTTAAGGTCTGGGGCGTATAGGAGCGCAGGCCGAGGCTGATCACCCGGTTCACCACGGATTCTGGCTGGTAGGCCAACGCGGCCTTGCCGGTGGCGGTGCAATGCGCGGGCGAAGCTTCCATCACCACGACGGTATTGGTCCGTTCCCGGCTCGGCTCGGTGCGGTTGACCACGATGGTCTGCACGCCGTCGAACACGCACAGGTGCACGCCTTCCCCGCTGATCGCCGTCAGCGCCTCGACGAAGCTTTTCGCCTCGCGGTGCAGGTCCATGTTGGCGAGCACCACGTTGCCGAGTTCGAACAGCTTGATGCCGAGCCGGTACTGGTCGCGCTCGCGTTCCTGCTCGACGAAGCCGGCTTCGCGCAGCGTCGTCATCACCCGATGCGCGGTGCCGCGCGGCAGTCC